>DAIQNP010000179.1:0-5940 GCA_036788335.1 Erythrobacter sp. | reverse complement strand
CGCTGACGATGAATTGCGGTTACGGGCGCGGGTTTTCGGTGATGGAGGTGCTCGATGCGGTCGACCGGGTGACCAACCGCCAGCTCGACCGGCGGATCGAAGGGCGGCGCGCAGGCGATTCGGATTCGCTGATTTCGGACCCCACGCGCCTCCGCTCGACGTTGGGGTGGGCGCCGGATCATGCCGATCTCGACACGATTATCGCCCATGCGCTGGCGTGGGAGCGCAAATTGACCGATCTGCGTGCCGCTGCGTGAGGCTGCGGATTGACGCGCGGGCATCGCGGCGCTAACGGCACGCTTCAATTTCCGCGCGTCGGGTCCGATCCGGCGCGCTTGTTGTTTGCAAAATCGCTTTTAGGAAGTCTGGGCCATGAAGATCGTCAACAGCCTGAAGTCGCTGAAGGGCCGTCACCGCGACAACCGCGTGATCCGTCGTCGCGGCCGGACCTATGTCATCAACAAGACCAACCGTCGTTTCAAGGCCCGCCAGGGCTGATTCGCGAAGGTGTCCGGCTGGCCGTTTCTGGCCGGTCGAAGCAACAGCCAGCGGCCCGCCTCCTTACCGGAGCGCGGGCCGCCGCCGTTTGAGGAGCAGGGAAGACGATGGCAACGACATTGGCAAGACCGGAAGCCGTGGTGTTCGATATCGGGCGGGTGCTGTTCCAGTGGCAGCTGGGCGCGCTGTTCGAGAAGCTGATCGCCGACCGCGATGAGCTCGACTGGTTCCTCGCCAATGTCGTGACCGAGGAATGGCATTTCGAACATGATCGCGGGCGCGCGCTCGGCGAGATGATTCCCGAACGGATCGCGCTGTTCCCGCAATACGAAGCGCTGATCCGCGCCTATGGGGAACGCTTTAACGAAACCGTGCCCGGCCCGGTTGCCGGCACGCACGATCTGGTCGAGCGGCTGCACGCGCGCGGGGTGCCCCTGTTCTGCCTGACCAATTTCGGGCACGAGTTCTGGGAAATGTTCGGCCCGACCCAGCCGATCTTCGACCGGTTTGCCGATATCGTGGTGTCGGGTACCGAAAAGCTCGCCAAGCCCGATCCGCAGATTTATGCGCTGACCGAGGCGCGCTGCGGGCGACCAGGGCAGGCCTTGTTCTTCACCGACGACAACCCCGCCAACATCGCCGCCGCGCGCGCGCGCGGCTGGCATGCTCACCTGTTCACCGACGCCGCGGCGCTTGAATCGCAACTGGTCGAAGCCGGGCTGCTCTGACCACCACACCAAACCCCCGGCGCGCGACTTCGGGAAAAGTGCGGGCCGGGGGCGGTGGAGCTCTGTCCGGCAGGAGAGGGTGCCGGACAGAGGGGGGACGGGGATTGCGTGCAGGTCAGGCCGGGATCAGCCGTTGCACTTGGCCAGTTCGTCGGCCGCCAGTTCTTCGCCATCAACCTTGAACGTCGCGATTTCGCCGAACTTGCGGTTGAGGCCGCGGCAGATGCGCAGCGGGCGCGCGCTCGCCTTGTTGGCGACGCACATGCTGCCTTCGCAGGCCCAGGCAACGCCGCCAGCGACAGCGCGGGTCTCACCCGCCGGAGCGGCGAGGACAGCGGTGTAATAGGCGCCATTGGCGGCAGTCACCGGAGCGGCGCCGGTCGCTACGCCGAAGCTGAGGCCGGTGTAAAGCAGCGCGCTGGCGAGAACGGCAAACTTGCCGGAACGGGGGAGGGAGAAGGTCATCGCAGGTGTTCCTTTTGCTTTGATGATCGTGGCCCCATAGAGCCTTACCAGACAATATTGCAATGCAACATTTCGATTCGAAACCAGTTGCTATTCGCTACCTACCCACCCATATTATAAGTTGCAAGAGAAAACTGAAATACTTTTGTGACGATCCGCGAAAGTCGCTACATTGCGCCCGGGCACCGGGGGAAAAGGAACGAGCATGGGTGAATTGAGAGAACCGCTGCGCGAGCTGATCGAATGTGGCTTGCCGCAGGCGCTGGAGGTGATGGGCGAACGCTGGTCGTTCATGATCCTGCGCGCCAGCTTCAACGGTCTCAAGCACTTCGAGGAGTTCCTGAGCGAGCTGGGCATCGCCCGCAACATCCTGTCCAACCGCTTGGCCAAGCTGGTCGAGCACCGCATCCTGAAGCGCGAACCCTGCGCCGACGATCGCCGCAAGATCGAATACCGCCTGACCGAAAAAGGCCTCGACCTGTTGCCCGCGATGCTGGCGCTGCGCCAGTGGGGCCAGAAGTACGGCAGCGAAACCGTGGTCGAGGATCCGGTGCTGGTCGACGAGCGCGATCGCCTGCCGATCGGCCCGGTTTCCATCCTCGCGCATGATGGGCGGATCATCGGCCCGCAGGACCTGTGGCTGACCCGCCCCGCCGATCTCGGCAAGCGCGCCGACGGGACCATCGCCACGCCGGGGCCGGAACTGGCGGTGGGCGATGTGGTCGATCTGGAGCGTGCAAAAAAGCCCGTCGCAGCGCGATAAGCCGTCGATAGTGCGCGCGCGGCGGGTGCCTTCGCCGCGGCGCCTGGGCTAAGGGGGCGCGCGATGGAAGCAGACACCGCCCCCGATCTTCACGCCATCCTGCGGCGCACCTTCGGCTTCCCCGGTTTTCGCGGGCAGCAGGAAGCGGTGATTGCGCGGGTGATGGCGGGGCAGCACAGTCTCGCGCTGATGCCGACCGGTGCGGGCAAGAGCCTGTGCTATCAGGTCCCGGCACTCGCCCGCCCCGGCACTGCGGTGGTGATTTCGCCGCTGATCGCGCTGATGCACGACCAGATCCGTTCGGCCACGGCAGCGGGGATTCGCGCCGCGTCGATGACCTCGGCTGACAGCGACAATGCCGCCACCGCCGAGGCGTTTCGTGAGGGCGCGCTCGACCTGTTGTACGTGGCGCCCGAACGCGCTTCGACCCCCGGCTTCCAGGCGCTGCTCGAGCGCGCGAACATCGCGCTGTTCGCCATCGACGAGGCGCATTGCGTGTCGGAGTGGGGGCACGATTTCCGCCCCGATTACCGGATGCTGCGCCCGGTGCTCGAGCGCTTTCCGCAGGTGCCCCGGCTCGCGCTGACCGCCACCGCCGATCCGGCGACCCGGACCGACATCCTGCGCCAGCTCGGCATCCCCGACGAAGGGTTGATCGTCGCCGGGTTCGACCGGCCCAATATCCGTTACGCCATTACCCCGCGCAATAACGGCCCGCGCCAGATCACCGACCTGCTCGCCCGTCTGCCCGGCGCCGGGATCGTCTATGCGCCAAGCCGCAAGGCCACCGAAGACATCGCCGCCCAGATCGCCCGCACCGGGCGCGAGGCGGCGTTCTACCACGCCGGGCTCGAGCCGGAACGCCGCGCCGCGACGCAGGCCGGGTTCGTGCGGTCGGAAAGCATGGTGATGGTCGCCACCATCGCTTTCGGCATGGGGATCGACAAGCCCGACGTGCGCTTCGTCATCCACGCCGGGCTGCCCAAGTCGATCGAGGCCTATTACCAGGAAACCGGCCGTGCGGGCCGCGACGGCGATCCAGCCGAAGCGCACCTGTTCTGGGGGGTGAGTGATTTCTCGCGTGCGCGCCAATGGCTCGGCGATGTCGAGCCCGAGCGGCTGGCGGGCGAACAGGCGCGGCTGAACAGCCTCGCCGCGCTGGTCGAAACGCCGGAATGCCGCCGCGCCATCCTGCTGCGCCATTTCGGTGAGCACCCGCCAGCCGATTGCGGAAATTGCGACAATTGCCTGAACCCGCCCAAGGTGGTCGATGCCAGCGAACTGGCGCGCAAGCTGCTCTCGGCCGTATACCGCACCGGGCAGAGCTTTGGTATCAGCCACATCGAAAAGGTGCTGACCGGACAGAGCGACGAGCGGATCGAGAGCCGCGCGCATGACAAGCTGTCGGTGTTCGGCATTGTCGGGGGCGATGAGGCGGGGCTGCTGCGCCCGCTCACCCGCGTGCTGGTCGCAAGGGGCATGCTGGCCGCGACCGAGCATGGCGGGCTGATGCTGGGGCCGGAGGCGCGGCCGGTGCTGAAGGGCGAGGCGGGGGTAAGCCTCGCCGAACCGCCGCCGAAAGCCCGCCGAAGCCGCCGCGCCCGCGACGGTTCACGCGGCGCGGAAGGCACCCCCAACCCGGTCGGCAATCCGCTGTTCGAAGCGCTGCGTGACAAGCGCCGGGCGCTCGCCAGCGAACATGGCGTCCCGGCCTATGTCATCTTCCACGATTCGGTGCTGCGCGACATGGCGCATCGCTGCCCGGAAACACTGACCGAACTCGGCACCATCCCGGGCGTGGGGGCGAAAAAGCTGGAGACGTGGGGCGGAGACTTTCTTGCAGTGGTGCGCGATCACCTGCGGGGTTAGCGTACCGATTGGCTGACGCTGTAGTCGATCCTTATCCGCACCCATGATCCCACCTGCTCGCGCCCGCCGACGCGTGCCGGGCGGACCCGGAACTGCCACGCCGCCGCCATCACCGCGCGGCCGATCTGCGATCCTTGCGGATTCTCGCCCAGCAGCACGCAATCCTCGACATAGTAATCGGGCACCGTCCGGCACGCGATCAGCGCCGATCCCGGTCCGTTTGCGGTCGAAAGGTAACCGGCCAGCTCGTTGCGGGTCGGTTCGCGATACCAGCGTGCGGCGAACAGCGGCTCGCCATTGGGGGCGGTGCCGACCTGCTCGCTGTCATTGGCGGTGCGCGGGTCGCCGGTGTCGGCCGGGCCATAGGTGCGCCCCGGACGGATCTTCGCCGCGATCCTGGGCGGGGCGCTGGGCTGCGGCTGTGGCTCTGGCACGGCGGGGGGCGCAGGCGGGGATCGCGGAGGCGGGGCCGGGGCCGGCAGCGGATTGAGCGCCAGCGGCGAGGGGCGCCGTGGCTGCGGCTGGGGAAGGGGCTGGCTCTGCGGCTGATCGGGGACCGGCTGCGGTTCGGGCGGGGTGGCGGCCTCGGTAGCCTGTTCGGGCTGCTGTTCGGGCTCGGGCTCGGGCTCGGGCGGGGCGGCGAATTCGATTGCGGTGAATTCGGTCACCGCCTCGCTTTCGGGATCGCCCGCGATCTGCGTGCCCAGCGTGAACAGCAGCAGCACGATCAGCGCCTCGATTGCGAGCGCGATCGCAAGGCTCAGCAGCTTGCGCTGTCGGGCGCCTGACCAGACTGTGCCGATCCGGCCGGACCCCAAAGCCGTCTGAACCCGTGCCTCGGGCGCCGCCGCTGAATGCTCGTCGGAGATTGCCATGCGCCCTTGATCGGCCGGGCGGGAGGGGAAGGGGGAAGGGGGAAACCGGCCGCGTTCCGCCTCCATAGACGAAGCGCTGCAAATTTGAACCGCTTCTGCCTCAGCCCGTCATCTGGCGATAGCTGAGCGCCTCGGCGATATGCACGCGGCCCACGGTTTCGGCTCCGGCAAGGTCGGCGATGGTGCGGGCAACGCGCAGCATCCTTGTGTAGCCGCGCGCGGACAGACGCAGCTTTTCGGCGGCTTGCAGCAGCAGCTTACGCCCGGCCTCGTCGGGAGTGGCGAAGGTTTCGAGCTTGTCGCCCTCCAGCTCGGCATTGGAGCGCACCCCGCGGCGGACCTGCACCGCGCGCGCCGCCGCGACGCGCCGCGCGACCTCGGCGCTGCCTTCGGCGGGCGGGGGCAGCGCCATGTCGATCGCGCTGACCGCCGCGACATGGACATGCAGGTCGATCCGGTCGAGCAATGGCCCGGATAGCCGCGCCTGATAATCGCCGACGCAGCGCGGATACTTGTTGCAGTTTCGCGCCGCATCCCCGGCATAGCCGCAGCGGCACGGGTTCATCGCCGCCACCAGCTGCACCCGCGCCGGGAAGGTGACGTGGGCATTGGCGCGCGCGACATCGACCTTGCCGGTCTCCAGCGGCTGGCGCAGCGAATCGAGCACCGGGCGCTGAAATTCGGGCAGTTCGTCGAGGAACAAGACGCCCAGATGCGCCAGGCTGACTTCGCCGGGGCGCAC
>DAIQNP010000178.1:0-5946 GCA_036788335.1 Erythrobacter sp. | reverse complement strand
CCGGTGATGGTCGATTGTCTGGTCGCGCAGGACGCCAACTGCCTGCCGATGATCCCGAGCGGTGCGGCGCATACCGACATGATGCTGTATGGCGACACGGTCGAAGGCACGATGGACGACGAGGCCAAGGCGCTGGTTTAAGTGCAGCGCGAGGGGACAGACATGAAAATCGCCGAAACAGCTTCCGAGCGCCACGTGCTCGCCGTCACGGTCGACAATGAACCGGGGATCCTCGCCAAGATCACCGGGCTGTTCACCGCCCGCGGCTACAACATCGACAGCCTGACCGTGGCCGACATTACCGAAGATCACGCGGTCAGCCGTATCACCATCGTCACTAACGGACCCCCGCAGGTGATCGACCAGATCGAAGCGCAGCTCGAACGGCTGGTGCCGGTACACAAAGTCACCGACCTCACCACCGTCGGCCCGCACGTCGAACGCGAGCTGGCGCTGATCAAGGTCGCGGGCATCGGCGACAAGCGGGTCGAGGCTTTGCGCGTGGCGGAAATCTTCCGCGCGCATGTGGTCGACACTACCACCTCAAGCTTCATTTTCGAACTGACCGGCGCGCCTGAAAAGATCAACAGCTTCATCGCACTGATGCGCGACTTGGGCTTGGTCGAAGTGGGTCGCAGCGGCGTGGTCGGAATGATCCGGGGGGCCGAAGGGGCCTGATGACGATCCCTGACGCCCTCCTTCTGTTGGCCGCCTTGTTGTGTGTGGTCACGGCAGTGATCCACTCGGTCGCAGGCGAAAAGCGACTCATCGCGCCCATGCTGGCTGATCGTTCAGGAGTTCTTGCGAGCCCGCTCGCCCGCCAGGTCATACGCTTCGCGTGGCACTGGACCACGGCGCTATGGGTTACGGTGGGCGCGTTGCTTGTCGCGCAAGTCCGTGGCGATATCGACCTGCCATGGCTGATCCTGCTGGTGGGCGCGGTCCACCTTAGTGCCGGCATTGCCGACGCATTCATGACACGCGGCCGTCACATTGGCTGGCCTTTCATCACCGCAATAGGAGCGCTTGCGCTTACCTCTATCTTTCTCAAACAATAGGACAATTCATGAAAGTCTATTACGACGCCGACGCCGATCTTAATCTGATCAAGCCCAAAAAGGTCGCGATTGTCGGCTACGGCTCGCAGGGCCACGCCCACGCCCAGAACCTGCGCGATTCGGGCGTCGCCGAAGTCGCCATCGCGCTGCGCGAAGGCTCTGCCACCGCGAAGAAAGCGGAAGACGCCGGGTTCAAGGTGATGTCCAACACCGAAGCTGCGCAGTGGGCCGACGTGCTGATGATCCTTGCGCCCGACGAGCATCAGGCCGGGATCTGGGAAAACGACCTCAAGGGCCACATGAAGCCGGGCAGCGCGCTCGCTTTTGCGCACGGTCTCAACGTCCATTTCGGGCTGATCGAGCCGCCCGCCGATATCGACGTGATCATGATCGCGCCCAAGGGTCCGGGCCACACGGTCCGCAGCGAATATGTCCGCGGCGGCGGGGTGCCCTGTCTGATCGCGATCCATCAGGATGCCAGCGGCGCGGCGCATGATGTCGCTTTGGCCTATGCCAGCGCCGTCGGCGGCGGACGCTCCGGCATCATCGAAACCAACTTCAAGGAAGAATGCGAGACCGACCTGTTCGGCGAGCAGGCGGTGCTGTGCGGCGGGATCACCCACCTGATCCAGGCCGGGTTCGAAACGCTGGTCGAAGCGGGTTACGCCCCCGAAATGGCCTATTTCGAGTGCTTGCACGAAACCAAGCTGATCGTCGATCTGCTCTACGAAGGCGGCATCGCCAATATGCGCTATTCGATCAGCAACACCGCCGAATATGGCGACATCACCACCGGCCCGCGCATCATCACCGACGAGACCAAGGCCGAGATGAAGCGCGTGCTGGCTGACATCCAGTCGGGCCGCTTCGTCAAGAACTTCGTGCTCGACAACCGCGCCGGCCAGCCCGAACTGAAGGCCGCGCGCAAGGCCGCCGAGGCGCACCCGATCGAGAAGGTCGGTTCCGAACTGCGGGCGATGATGCCGTGGATCGGGGCCAACAAGCTGGTCGATAAGGCCCGTAACTGAACCTGCGATAGGAACCTGCAAGGCTGCGGCGGGTTGATGAACAAAATTCAACTGGAGGAACCATTCCGATGAAGAAGCTCGTTCTCGCCGCCGCCGCCTCGCTGGCCGTCGTCACCGGGGGCATTGCCGCCGCGCCTGCCATCTTCGCGCAGGGTGCGCCGCAGGTGCCGGGCGCGCAGGATGCCTCGCGGGTCACCGCTGGGACTTATGCGCTGGACGCCGGGCACACACTGGTCAGCTGGGATGTCAGCCACTTCGGCTTCAACGATTATTTCGGGTTGTTCGGGAACATCACGGGCACGATGACGATGGACCCGGCCAATATCGAGGCTGCCACCTTCGAGATCATGGTGCCCATTGCCGAAGTCACCGTCGCCAGCGAAGGGTTGAAAAATCACCTGCTGCGTCCGGGCAAGGACGGCGGCGACCCGGACTTCTTCGGGCCTGAACCGGGTATGGCAACCTTCATTTCGACCAGCGTGGCACGGACCGGACCGAACACCGCCAATGTGACCGGCACGCTCACCATGAACGGCAAGAGCGGACCCGTGTTGCTTGCCACCGAGTTCGTCGGAGCAGGGGCCAACCCCATGAACAAGAAGGAGACCGTGGGCTTTCACGCCCGCGCCATGCTCGACCGCACCCAGTGGGGCATCAATTATGGCGTGCCGCTGGTCGGCAAGGACGTGACCCTGACGATCAGCGCGGCGTTCGAAAAGCAGTAACCTGCAAGGATGCGGCCGCTCACCGGGCATCAGGACCCGCAGAGCGGCCGCATTCCCCCATACGCCTTCAGTGCGACCCGAAGGGCTCAGGGTTGAATGTGGCCGGCAGCGCAAGGAGGACTAGCTCCGCCGAACATACCCAGTAAGCGCGCCGTCAGGCTGGCAGCGCGCAATACATGTTACCGCTAACAGCGGCATATGCGATTTCCCGATCCGGGACAAGACAATGTGTGCGCAACAGCATCGGGTCATCAGGTGATCATCGCCGTGCCCGCCGCGCCTGTCCGAACTTCGCCGGATGGGGCCAAAAGGTAACAGCCGCCGCGAAAAAAATCGACATTCCGGCGCAAAACTGCATGAAACCCGCCATGCGCCTGACGGACTGCCACAATATTGAGGATCTGCGCAGGCTGGCCAAGGCGCGGCTGCCCTTCCCTGTCTTCGATTATATCGACGGCGCCGCCGATGACGAGCTGACCAAGGCGCGCAACACCTGCGCTTTCGACGATGTCGATCTGGTGCCCGATGTGCTCGCCGGGGTAGCCGACATCGACACCTCCTGCACTATTCTCGGACGCCGCTCGGCGCTGCCGCTGATGCTCTCGCCCACCGCGGTGCAGCGCGCGTTCCACTGGCAGGGCGAGCGCGCCGTGGCCCGCGCGGCGGAGACCTTCGGTTTGTGGTTCGGCATCTCCAGCCTCGCCACCCGCTCGATCGAGGAGATCGCTGCACTCACCAGCGGCCCCAAGCTGTTCCAGCTCTATGTCCACAAGGACAAGGGGCTGAACACCCACATGATCGAACGCTGTCAGGCAGCAAAGTTCGATGCGCTGGCGCTGACGGTGGATACGATTGTCTCGGGCAAGCGCGAGCGCTGCCTGCGGTCGGGCTTCACCACCCCGCCGCGCTTCACTCCGGCCAGTGTCCTGAGTTATGCCGCCCGCCCGCGCTGGACGCTGGATTACCTGTGCCGCGAGAAATTCCGCCTGCCCAATCTCGACACCCACGTCAGCGAGGGAAGCGGCAAGGCGGTCAGCATCGCGGAGTATTTCAACACCATGCTCGACACGTCGATGGACTGGGACACCGCCGCCGCGATCCGCCGGCAATGGGGCGGGACCTTCGTGCTCAAGGGCATCATGAGCGCAGGGGATGCGCGCCGGGCGGTCGACATGGGCGCGGATGCGATCATGATTTCCAACCACGGCGGGCGGCAACTGGACGGCGCCCGCGCACCCTTCGACCAATTGCCCGAAATCGTGGATGCGGTCGGCGGCCGGATCGAAATCATCTGCGACGGCGGCGTGCGGCGCGGCACGCATGTGATGAAAGCGCTGTGTTCGGGCGCCACGGCGGCATCGGGCGGGCGCCTCTATCTCTACGCACTGGCGGCAGCGGGACAGGAAGGGGTCGAGCGCGCGCTCGGGCTGCTGCGCGATGAGATCGAGCGCGGGATGCGGTTGATGGGCGTGACGCGGCTGGACCAGCTGACCGGCGAACGGATTCGTCATCGGCGCTGATTGCCTGCGCTTTGTCATGATTTTGCAACGGAAGGCGCGCTTGAGCGCAAGGCTTGACTGACCCCGGAGGGACCCATTGCCATGATCACCCGTTCACGCGCTCTTGCCGCCCTGCCCCTCGCCCTTGCCGCGCTGATGCTGGCGGCCTGTTCGAGCGAGCCCGAAACCAGCGGCAACGACGCCGACAGCTTCGCCGCGCGGATCAAGGCGAGCGGCACGCCGGCCCCGGCGGCAGGCACAGTGGCACCGAAAGTCGCCCAGCCCCTGCCCGGCGCCGTGCCCGGACCCTTCGCGCCCGGCACGATGACCGATCCCGCGTCCAAGACCTGCGGAGCCAATGAGATGGGTCCGTTCATCGGCAAGGTCGCGGATCAGGCAACCCGCGCTGAAATGGTCAAGACGCTGGGCCGCAGCGACAATATCCGCTTCGTCGCCTTCGGAAGCAGCGCCAATATCAACGGCGATCCCACCAACCCGCGCCTGAGCCTGATGCTGGATGCGCAGAACGTCATTCGCGACGCGCGCTGCGGGTGATCGCGGCAAGCCAGGGGACAATCCCGGCTTGCGCCCCGCGCAATAATCGGCATAGACAGACCCCATGACGCGTAACGGATCGCTGCTGCTTCGACTTATGCGCCCTTGGGCGTAGGCAGCCGCGCGCGAGGATGAGCGCGGCACCGCTCCCAAGGGTCACCTGCCGCACAGCCCCATTCCCTTTCGCGACGAGCCATCTTTCATGCCCATGCTCAAGGACCCTTCCGCCAAGTACCGTGCCTTCGGCGCGATCGACCTGCCCGACCGCCAGTGGCCATCGCGCCTCATCGAGACCGCCCCGCGCTGGCTTTCGACCGATCTGCGCGACGGCAACCAGTCGATCATCGACCCGATGGACGCGGTGAAGAAACGCCGCTTTTTCGACCTGCTGGTCGAGGTCGGGGTCAAGGAAATCGAGGTCGGCTTCCCCAGTGCCGGCGCGACCGAGTTCGATTTCATCTCGGGCCTCGTCAAGTCGGGCGCGATCCCCGATGACGTGACGGTGCAGGTGCTCACCCAGAGCCGCGAAGACCTGATCCGCACCAGTTTCGACAGCCTTGCAGGCGCGCGGGCGGCCATCGTCCACCTCTACAACGCGGTCAGCCCGGCGTGGCGCGACATCGTGTTCCGCATGTCGAAGGACGAGGTCAAGGCCATCGCGGTCGCAGGCGCCAAGGTGATGCGTGACGAGGCAGCCAGCCGTCCCGACACCGAGTGGCACTTCCAGTACAGCCCCGAAACCTTCTCGACCGCCGAACTCGATTTCAGCATCGAGGTCTGCGCGGCGGTGATGGAGGTGCTCGCGCCCACGCCCGGCCACCCGATCATCCTGAACCTGCCTGCCACGGTCGAGGCGGCGACGCCCAATGTCTACGCCGACCAGATCGAATATTTCGCCCGCCACCTGCCGAACCGGGACAGCGCGGTCCTGAGCCTCCACACCCATAACGACCGCGGCACCGGGGTCGCGGCGGCGGAGCTGGGGCTGATGGCAGGCGCGGACCGGGTCGAAGGCTGTCTGTTCGGCAATGGCGAGCGGACCGGCAATTGCTGCCTGGTGACGATGGCGCTCAATCTTTAC
>DAIQNP010000177.1:0-5984 GCA_036788335.1 Erythrobacter sp. | reverse complement strand
ACAAGCGCCGCTGGCAGGAACGCACCAAGACCTGGGACGTGCTCCACAAATATGGCCATGATTACAAAATCATCTTCGTCGGCGATGCATCGATGAGCCCCTATGAGGTCACCCATCCCGGCGGCTCGGTCGAGCATATGAACGAAGAAGCGGGCGCGGTGTGGTTGCAGCGCGTCGCCAACACCTACCCCGCGACCGTGTGGCTGAACCCGGTGCCGGAAAAGCAGTGGAACTATTCGCAGTCGACCAAGATGATCAAGCAGCTGGTCGGCGACCGGATGTATCCCCTGACTCTCGACGGGCTGGATGATGCAATGCGGGAGCTGTCGCGCAAGCACGGGGCTTGATGGGACGGGCCCCCTAGCCCTTCCGGTCCAGCTCCTCGTTCAGCCGCAGCCCGCAGCGCCAGAAGAAGAACGCCGGCACCAGCCCCAGCACCGCTGCGCCATACAGCACGTACCGCACAGAATCTGCGCCGTATGTCGGTTGCAGCCAGTCCGATAGCATCCCGAAGAACAATGGCCCCAGCCCCAGCCCGATCAGGTTCTGGAAGAACAGCAAGGCCGCAGCCGCTATTGCTCTTGCCCGCACCGGCACGAGGCCCTGCGCCGCGGAGTAGGTCGGGCCGTAGTAGAACGAATTGAACATCGTCGGCAGGAACAAGAGCGCCAGCGCCATTGGCCAGCTCGGCGCCTGATAGGCGAGCAGCGCCAGCGGCACCGCCAGCGCCATGCCGATGGCGGGCGCGCTCAGCACATGGCGGCGGTTGATCGCACCGAAACGGTCGGCGAGATAGCCGCCGAGCCAGGTGCCGAGAATACCCGCGACCCCGCCCAGCAGCCCGAACCACAGCCCCACCTCACCCGGTGTCATGCCGTGGGTGCGTTGGAAGAAGATCGTGGTCCAGGTCGTCTTGCCATAGGCGAGGAATGCCGCCGCCGAGCCTGCGAACAGCAGCAGGACAAAAGCGCGCGACAGCATGACCTCGCGCAGCGCCTCACCCAGCGGCAGTGCGGCAGGCTGGTTCTTGCCGCGCAGGATCGCTGCCGCATCGGCCTGGCGCGGATCCTTGATCACGAACCACACCACCAGCGCCAGCGCGACGCCGGGCAGGCCGACGATTACGAAGGCCTCGCGCCACCCCACGTAATCCGCCAGCGTCCCGCCGATGATCATGCCCAGCAGCGTGCCGATCGGAATGCCGAGCGAATAGAACGCCAGCGCCGAAGAGCGTCGTTCGGGCGGCACCATGTCGCTGATGAGCGAATGGGCCGGAGGGGTGCATCCCGCCTCCCCCACACCAACCCCGATGCGGGCGAGGAGCAATTGCCCGAAATTCTGCGCCAGCCCGCACAGCGCAGTCATCGCCGACCAGACCGCGAGCGCAATCGCGATCACCTTGGGCCGGCTGGTCGTCTGCCGGTCGGCGAATCGCGCAATCGGAATGCCGAGCAAGGTATAGACCAGCGCGAAGGCGAGCCCTGTCATCAACCCGATCTGGGTGTCGGACAGATCCAGGTCACGGGCAATCGGTTCGGCCAGGATGTTGACGATCTGGCGGTCGATGAAATTGAAGATGTAGACGATCAGCAGGATCCACAAGGTCACCCTGACCGAGCGGGAAACGGGCGCAGTTTGGGCGGCGGTTGCCATTGGTGTTCTCTCTCCCATCGGTGACGGTTGGTCCGCCATCCGTTGCCGTGTCGTTGCGCGTTCATTGGCGCCGCATTGTCGCTATCCGTAGAGCAAGTGTTCTCTTACCTCCGCCACCCATGCGGCTTCGTCGTGTGACGTCATGACGTCGAGATCGTCGGGCATCGCGGCGGGATCGTCGACCCATTGGCGCAAGGACGGCCCGCCGTTGATGACGTCAATCGCAAGCCGGGTCAGTTCGTATTCGTAAGGGAAATCGCGCCACAGGTCATAGTGCGGATGCAGCCGCCGGATCGCCTTGAAGGCGAGCGCCTGAAGCCGCCACGGCTTAAAGGCATGGTGTTCATAGAATCCTCCTTCTGCGTGGATCATCAATCCGTTGCAGAGCATTCCTGCGTGTTTGTGGAAGGTCGGCTCGAACCAGCATTCACGCAAGGCGCAGCCCGCCAGCCATTCCGGCGCGAGACGGCGCATCTCCGCCAGAACGGGTTTGGCGTCAAGGTCGGGCGCGCCGAACAGGACCTCCAATGGCCGCGTGGTGCCGCGGCCCTCCGACAGCGTGGTGCCCTCGAGCATCACGGTGCCGGCATAGCAACGCGCCATGTTGAGGTTGGCGGCATTGGGCGAAGGATTGATCCACAGCCGTGACGCCGGCCAGCCCCAACCCGTTCCCTGCACGCCGTCAGCGTCATCGGGCCGCCAACCCTCCATCACCACCACCTTGTAAGCGACGTCGAGCCCGCAATGCGCGATGAACCAGTGGCCCATTTCCCCCATGGTGAGCCCGTGCCGCATCGGCATCGGGGCGGCACCGACAAAGCTTTCCTGCCCCGGCACCAGCAGCATCCCCTCGACCGGGCGGCCCGCCGGATTGGGCCGGTCGAGCACCCAGACCTCCTTGCCAGCCTTTGCCGCTTCCTCCAGCAAATACAGCAGGGTCGTCACGAAGGTGTAGATCCGGCAGCCCAGATCCTGAAGGTCGAACAGGAACACATCGGCGCTCGACATCATCTCGCCGGTCGGCCGGCGCACCTCGCCATAGAGCGAGAAAATCGGGATGCCGTAGTGCGGATCCATTGCATCCGCGGTCTCGACCATGTTGTCCTGCTTGTCACCCTTCAGCCCGTGTTGCGGCCCGAAAGCACTGGAGATATTGACCCCCGCCGCAATCAGAGCGTCGAGACTGTGGGTCAGGTTTGCCGTCACGCTCGCCGGGTGCGCCACCAACGCCACACGGCGGCCGCTGAGGGTTTTCAGGAGCTGCGGGTCGGCAAGCAGCCGGTCGATTCCGTTTTGCATAGGGCGAGGCGTTGGAACAGCGCGGCGGCAAAGGCAATTGGTTTGCGAAAAACCGGGAACACTCGTGCGCCCCGTTCGCTTACGCGCAATGGATGTACAATGGACCGAAGCCTTCATCGCTGCTGCCTGGGCGATCATCCTTGGCGGAGCGGGCGGTGCGCTGACCGAAATCGGGGCGTGGTACAAGGCGCTGAACAAGCCGCGCTGGCAGCCGCCTGATTGGGCTTTCGGCCCGGCGTGGACGATCATTCTCGGCCTTGCAGTTTGGAGCTATTACGTCGGCCTGACCCGCGCGCCCACGCCTGACGCGCGGCTTGCAGTCCATGCGCTGTTCGCCGCCAATTTTGTGCTTCATTTTGCCTGGTCGCCGTTGTTCTTCAAAATCAAGCGGCCCGACTGGGCACTGCGCGAGAACGTGTTCCTGTGGCTGTCGGTGACGTCTCTGATGGTAGTGCTACCGCGCGTGGTCGAGGACAGTTTTGCCGGGTGGCTCAACGTCCCCTATTTCATCTGGGTCACGTTCGCCTTTGTGCTGAACTGGACGATCGTGCGGCTTAATGCGCCCTTCGGCGGACTGCGATCGGCACCCTAACGGTCGAGAATCAGCGGCCGGTTCGCCTCGGAATGGAATTCCGGCGGACCGGGCGGGAAGGCCAGCGCCCAATATTGTTTTCCGCCGTCAGCCTGCTCCACAACTGCGTTGAGCGCGATCTGCGCGGGCGCAGGAAGATCGGCTGCGATGCTGGCCTTCAACACAAGGCCGTTAGCGTCCTGCGAAAAGGCAAGCGCGATGGCCTTGACCGGCGCATCGCGCATCCCTTCGCGGAAGGAATCGAAATCGTAGGCCGCCCAACGCCCTGAAGGCGACAGGTTGAATTCGCGGTAGGCGCTGCCGCCCAGCGGCTGCCAGAAAATCTCGAAGCAGGTGGTTTGCCACAGGTTATCGGTGCGGACCGAGGGTCCGTGTGGCGGCAGGACAATCCCGGCAATGCGCCCGTCGAGCCGGAATTCCGCATCGCAGCCCTGCGCGGTCGCAGTGATTGCGGCGGTCACCGCCCGGATCGGGCCGAGATCGCAGCTGCGGTGGAGCATCAATGGTTGCATGGCGACCTTGTGGCGGGTCGCACCGGCACCGGCAAGCCACTTCCCGCCGCGCCCGCACGCTGATAGTGCCGCGCGCCATGAGCACATACGAATCCGATCTCCTGCGCCTGCTCGACGAGCGTGGCTATCTCCACCAGCTGACCGATGCGGCAGGCCTCGATGCGCTTGCAGCCCGGCAGGTGGTGCCCGGCTACATCGGCTTTGATGCGACCGCGCCGAGCTTGCATATCGGCAGCTTGGTGCAGATCATGATGCTGCGCCGGTTGCAGCAGACCGGTCACAAGCCCGTGGTGTTGATGGGCGGCGGCACGACGCGCATTGGTGATCCCACGGGGCGCGACGAGAGCCGGAAGATGCTGACCGACGAGACGATCGCAACTAATATCGCCTCGATCTTCAGTGTGTTCGACAAGCTGTTGACCTTCGGGGACGGTCCGACCGATGCGGTGATGGTCGACAATCATGATTGGCTGGGAAAGCTCGGCTATATCCAGCTGCTTCAGGAAGTCGGAACACACTTCACCGTCAACCGGATGCTGACCTTCGACTCGGTCAAGCTGCGGCTTGAGCGCGAACAGCCGATGACCTTTCTCGAATTCAACTACATGATCTTGCAAGGTTATGATTACAGACACTTGTCACGCGAACTTGGCGTGCGTTTGCAGATGGGCGGCAGCGACCAGTGGGGCAATATCGTCAACGGCATCGAACTTGGCCGCCGGATGGACGGAGCAGAGCTTTTCGGCCTCACCACCCCGCTGCTGACCACGGCCGATGGAGCAAAGATGGGCAAGACCGCGGCCGGCGCCGTCTGGCTCAACGAGGACCAGCTCCCCGCCTACGATTTCTGGCAATACTGGCGCAATGTCGATGACCGCGACGTGGGCAAGTTCCTGCGGCTGTTCACCGACCTGCCGCTAGACGAGATCGTCCGACTGGAAACGCTGGAAGGCGCGGAGATCAACGCCGCCAAGACCGTGCTCGCCAATGAGGTCACTGCCCTGGTGCGCGGATCCGACGCCGCCATCCGTGCCGAGGCGACCGCGCGCGAAACCTTTACCGGAAGCGGTGCGGGCGAGGACCTGCCCAGCCTTGCCACCGGGCCGGAGGGGATGCGCCTTGCCGCACTGCTGACTGACCTCGGCCTGACCGCGTCGAACGGCGAGGCCAAGCGCAAGCTGGCCGAAGGGGCGGTGAGGCTGGACGGCGAGACAGTTACTGATCCAGCGCTGCTGGTGCTGCCGCCCGAAGGTGCGACGCTGCGCCTCAGCTTCGGCAAGAAACGTCACGCGCTCGTTATTCGTTGAGGCTTCGCCCCCGCCGTGTTGGCGGAGCGCTTTACCAATTGTCAGGCTTTTTCCGCCATTCCTGCCCAGTGAATATCGCAGTGGAGGATCGCGCGCGGTGAACGGCGGAGCAAGTCTCAGTGTAACCGACATGCGGCGCGCGGCGCGACACCCCGTCGACGTCCCGGTGATCGTCGAGCACTTCGCGCGCGGCGACATCAAGCTGCATGTCTGCAATCTGTCCGCGCATGGATTCATGGTCGACGGGTCCGAAGGCTTGCAGCGCGGCGACCGGATCATCATTCGCCTGCCGGTGGTTGGCCGGATCGAGGCCTATGTCATCTGGACCCGCGATACCCGCGCAGGGTTCCAGTTCGAACGGATCATCCGGCTCGACGATTTCGTTGCGATCATCGACCAGCTCCAGCCCAACCCGCGCCTGCGCCGCAAGCGCTGAGCGGCGCAAAAGCTGCGCCACACCACATAATAGTTTCGCTCGCTTGGCAGCTCACCCCGCCGGGTGTCATGGGCGGCGCGTGACTGATCCTGCCGCTCCCCTTCCGGCCGCCCCCCTGCCCGCCGACCACCCCTTCCGGATCGCGAACTTCCGGCGTTACTGGCTCAGTCGGCTATGCCTGACGC
>DAIQNP010000176.1:0-5994 GCA_036788335.1 Erythrobacter sp. | reverse complement strand
CGACCTCGGCGAGCAGCGCGTTGGTCAGCGTCGTCTTGCCGGTGCCAGTGCCTCCGGCGACCAGAATGTTCAGCCGGTCTGCCACGCCGGAACGAAGCAGTTCTGCTTCGGGTCCGGACATGATCCCGGCATTGACATAATTTTCCAGCAGAAACACCGCCACAGCAGGCTTGCGGATGGCAAATGTGGGAGCAGCCACCACCGGTGGCAGCAGGCCTTCGAACCTTTCCCCGCTTTCCGGCAGCTCCGCAGATACGCGGGGCGCATCGCCGTGGACTTCAGCACCGACATGATGCGCGACAAGCCGGATGATGCGCTCACCATCGGCTGCGGTGAGCTGCACCCCGGTATCGGACAGGCCCAGGCCCAACCGGTCGACCCAGAGCCGCCCATCAGGATTGAGCATGATCTCGATAACCTGCGGGTCGGCCAGCCAGGTCGCGATCGACGCGCCCATTGCCGTGCGCAGCATGCGTGCGCCGCGTGATCGTGCTTCAATTCGGACCGGCTCAGCGCCCATTGGATACCCCGCCTCAAGAGCGGGACACAATCGTCCGGCTCGACGGGGACGAGTAAGAGACGCAGAAAAGGTGCTAATTCAACAAGGATTTAGCGTCGTAGTAGTGGGGGATAGAAAAACAGGGATGGGCGTAGGTTGCGGGATTTCGAGGTCTGCAAAGAGGGCAAGTTTTCGTCGGGAGCCGGGCCGGTGCTGAGTAGCGGACTCTTGGCCGTCGGCTCAAGATTGCCGCCATTTCCGATCACTTCATGAATGTGTCGGCTGCTGAACCAGACCCAGTCAGTCCGGATCAGAGGAATGAACGTCTGCTTCCACCAGAAGCCGCCAGGCGGCTTTCGGGATCAGGCCTCGACCCCGCTGATGACTGCAACTGGGTGGGAAGGCAAAGGGCGGCGTTCAGATGCACACGCCGCCGCGTCGTCTGAATCACGTCATCGACGATCTGCAGAAACTGAATCGGGTAAACCTTCAACAGCGTTCTCGACAGACATTGTCATGTTGCTGACGGCCATTGTGGCTGGAGCGATCACTGAGCGCCTGCGATCATGTCTGAGCACAGGACCGCAAGGAATATGACGATGATACGCGCCCACCCGCTCCTGTTTGCAGCGATGGTGATCCCTGCGTCGGCAATGGCTGCGAATGATGCGGAGCAGGGCCACCCCCTCCCCGAACTTGAATACAACCCTGCGCTGGTCTGTCCCGATGGCAGCCCCGGAGCGTGTGACAGCGAAGATATTTTGAACGCTGTCGAATTCGGCGCTGATTATGCCGCTGGGATCGAAGCCCGCTGCCTCTACCGGACCAAGGCGCCCTGTCGGCCTATCTCCGCAGGGCAAATATTCGGAGCGCGGCGGGGCAAGCCGCTGATCTGGCGATATATGGAACTTTCGGCCGCCGATGGCCCTGTGGCCCGCATGCTGGTGATCGCCGAAGGCGGTGCAGCGGCGGAGCCCTATGTGCTCGCCGCCCGCCAGACGGTCGGCTGGTTCGCACCGCCGATGCTGGTGGAAAACGGCACCGAAGGGATGATCATTCATGCCCCGGGTCGCGGCGGCGCGGGGCTTTCGGGCCGGAGCGATCTCGTCCTCTCGCGGCATGCTGCGGGCTGGACCACCTTCAGCATTCCCGATTTGCTCGATGAAGCGCAAGGACTGATGCCGCCGGGCTTCACGCTGGCACCATCGGCTGAGGTGGGTTTGCCGGAGATGCTACTGACAGTCGCCGTCTACCGCACAGGTGACGACGCCTGCTGCCCGAGCGGCGGCATGGCACTCATCAAGCTCGATATGCCCGAAGCCAACACGATCCGCGTCAGCCGTGTGACCTTCATGGAATCCCGGCCCGTTCATACTCTGCATCTCAAGCCGGGCGGCGACCCCAGTCGGGAAGAAGACTAGCGGAATTTGGGCGCCGTGCTGTAGATGATTGCCGCACGGAACGCCGCCGGATCGAACTGGATCGCGCGTGTCGATGTGCCGCGGTCGCTCTTCTTTCGGCCGCGATATTCGTATTGCTCTTCAAATGCCTTCACTTCGCCGGTGCCGGTTACCAGGCTCACATAGAAAGTCGATCCCGGTTTCTGCGGCGACAGCACCGCACTGCTCGCCTTCGCGTCGAGCAGGAAGACCTTGGCGTATCGCGGGTCAAGCGTCGGTGTTTGTGCAGCCTCGAACCGGGTGGCCCCGACATTGAACCGGGCCGATGTCACGTTTGCGGCGTTCGGGCCAGATGGGACAATCACCGCAAGCCGGCCATCGCGCAATACACCGATCCGGTTCGATCCCTTGGTTTCATAACTGCCTGCAAGCACGCCATTTTTGACAATCTGCGCCGAGGGATCGCGATATCCGGTCACGGTGGTGGGCGAATTCGGGTTGGTCCCAGTGAGGTCCATCTCGCCGCCGTAGCCCTTGGGCATCGCGTAAGCCGCCTCCATTGCCCGCGCCATCGGTGCCGACAGCAGCGCGCGCGCGCGATCGCCGACATAGGTGAGATTGCACTGGGTAGCGATAACCGCCGCTTCCTGTTGCAATACCTCCGTCTGAAGGCGCGGGTCTGGGAGGGCGGCAAGCTTCTTCCACTGGGCCGCGGCGCGCTGCCGGAACGCGGGCTTGTTGGCAGCGGCACACGGCGCATCCGGGCTCAGGAAATGATGAGCCGCCAGCATCCGGGCGCCCTCGGCGTTGAAATAGTGGACCACCGTGGCCGTGCTGGCGTTGGCTGCCAGAGCCGCGCAGTCGCCGGCGAAATCCGGCGCCTGCCCGCGCGAGATGCTGTCGAACACCGGCCGGTTGAACGTGTTCAGCAGCCGGAGCTTCATCTCCCGGTAGGCATATTGGCCTTCGAGGGTCAAAGCATCGCACTTGCGCTCGATATGTTCGGCCTGCGCGATGAGGGTCATCACCTGCTCCTCGGGCGTGGGCGCCGCGCTTTGGGCAGCGGCGGGCGCGGCGGTGATGGCCAGCATCGCAGACATTGTCCCTGCCAGCGCCATCATCCGTAGGCGAACACGCGGGCGGATTGGCATCATCGGCTTCATTCCTTTGCGTCGATATAGATGGTTTGGCCCACCGGCTGCATTTCATCGAAAGCGATCCGGTCGACCGTCAGCCCCTTTCCATCTGCGAGGCCGAAATCGATCTGGATGGTCCCGCCGGTGGCGCAGCAATTGCCGTCGCCGGTGCGCCAGACAGAGGAACTGGCGTGCATCTCCCGGAAGTTGAAATTGACGCCGCCGCGGATTTCGAACCCTTCCGGCAACATCGCGTTCACCTGATCGGGCCAGGCGTCCATATCCGGTCTGGTCCATCCGCTTTGGGTCCGCAGCACCAGAACATCGGCATTGCCCGCGCCGGTGCCGCCGGTCACGCCCGGCACATGGATCAACACGCCATCGTCACTGTTCTGCACGATGTCGGGCGGGCTGAACCAGCCTTCGGTCTGCGCGGCGGCGACCAGCATCGGAGCGGGTGTTCCGCCGAGTTCGAGCAGCGCGATCATCTGCACCGCGGGCCCATCGATCGGGGACAGCAGCATCAGCTGCCAGACCACAGGGCCGCCGCGTTCGAGGCTGGACATCGTCCCGCTCGCCTGCACCAAGCACCGCGCCTCGCTTTGGAACAGGCATTGCTTGGACAGCAGCAACATGGCGTCGGGCGTGCGGGCGATGGCGCCCTCCATCTCCGCCACGGAGCATCCGCTTTCATAGACGCCGTCGGGGCAAACGGACACGGTCGGAGGCCCGCCCTCGGCTTCGATCGCATCCGGATCGGCCGCCGAGGCTGGAATTGCCGCCATGCCCAGAACGACGATGAACTGCGCAAGCACGCTCATCTTTGGGCACCTTCCAATTGCTTGAGACCAGCGCAGCCATTCGGGTAGCCGCCATCACATCCCCGCGTGAGATATTCGCGCGCCTTCTCGAGATTCTGCCGCACGCCCCATTCGCCTTTGAGGTACATGTAGCCGTAGTTGGTGCAGGCCTGGGCATGACCAAGTTTGCAGGCATGCGAGACATAGCTTTGCCATTCGGCAAAGTTCTGCGGCACGCCTTCGCCCCGCAAATGCATGATACCGGCGGTGTAACAGCCATTGCCATTGCGCAGCTTGCAGGCTTTTTCACCGAAGATCAGAGCTCTGGTATAGGACTGCCCGGTGCCGTTGCCGTGGTAAGATGCCGTCGCGAGATTGCTGCAGCCTTCGGGACTGCCGATGTCGCAGGCCCGGAGAAAGGCTCTGGTGGCGAGCTCGAAATAGACTGGCTTGTCCGGCTCGGCCATGGCTTGATCGGCCCAGGTGAGCCCGAGGTCGTTGCAGGCGGTTTCCACGCCGCCACTACAGGCAATGT
The DNA here is from genome assembly GCA_036788335.1 of Erythrobacter sp. Classification (GTDB taxonomy): domain Bacteria; phylum Pseudomonadota; class Alphaproteobacteria; order Sphingomonadales; family Sphingomonadaceae; genus Erythrobacter. Next base: position 1,624 of record DAIQNP010000176.1, on the reverse strand, counting down.
CGAACAGACGCCGTGCCTCTCCGATGTCCGCCTGCGTGCCGCGCCCGTCGCGCGTCAGAATTCCGAGATTGGCGCAACCGGGCGCATTGCCGCCTTCGCAGCCCATCTTGCTGTATTTCACGCCCTGCACCAGATCGACCGGCCCGTCCTGCCCTTCGACAAAGGCGCCGCCGACATTGGTGCAAGTGGGCGCATCGCCCGCTTCGCAGATGGCGACGACCTCCTCCCGCGTGAGCGGCCCGGTCTGGGCGATCACGGGCCCGGGCAGAGCGGCAGCGGCGACCAAAGCAACGCAGCCAGCGCCCCTAATGGCGGCAGAGACACGGGCAAAGCGGGCACGCATCAGCGGCAAATTCCCAGCAATTCCATCATCGAATCAAAGCCTCTTACGTTGCCCGACGCATAGGCGCTGTAATATTTGTCTGCCTGGGCCTCGGCGGCAGTCTTGTCTTGGTCGAAGCGGTTGCTGCTGCTGATTTCGCCCTGGGCCCGGCGCGCCATGCGCAGCCAGTGCGCCGACCGCTTGCGGGCATTTGCCACGCTCAGTTCTGGATCGAGGTTTTTGGCAAAGGCCGGGTCGCCTGCGCTTTCCACCGCATAGACCCAGCGGCCCCACAAAGCCGAGCAGCCCAGCATCTCGTCAACCGATTGCGGGGTGACGCCGATCATCGCGCCGGCCTTAAAAGCTTCATTGTGTTCAGCGGCGTCAGCTGCGCCGGATTGGTCCTGCGCGCTGGCGGGAGCAGCGATGACAATTGCGGCGGCAAGCCAAATGGGAAAGCGCGGCATAATCATTTCTCGTCCTTGCAGGCCCTTCCGCCGGCATATCCCTTGTAAGTTGTGCACACGACAATCCCGGTCCCGCGGGTGGCCGACCGATTGCCGTTCCCCAGTGATCCCACCGGCTTGGCATTGGCCATCCGCGCCTGTTGTGCGCGATCATCGGCGGCGCGCTGCGCCCATTGCTCGGCCTGCGCTTCGTTCATGCGCATCTGCCGCATCCGCCGCTGATATTCGGCGAAGATCAGCCGCGTGGCGGGCGGGTTGTATTGCCAGTAAAACTTGTTTGCGATGGCAAAAACCGCCTCGTCGCTCCAGCGACGCAGGCCGTCCTTGCCTGCCTGCACGATCAGCTGGCTCAGGAACTGGCCATCTTCGTTCGGTTTGAACAGGTCTTTGCCATAGGGGTAGTGATAGACGAGGTAATCGGCCACCGCCGGGGCATCACCGGTGCGTTCGAAATAGGCTGCCAAAGCCCCGACGCTGAGCGTGCCGAGGGTATTGAGTTCGCCTTCGCGCGGATCGGTCTGCTGCGCTGATGCCTGCTGCTGCCGCGCCGCCTTTGCGCCATAGTAATCCGCACAATCCTGCGCCACGCCAAGGATGTAGCGATCCAGCGACTTGCGCCCGTTTGCCTCCAGATAGTCATTCCAGACAGCAGTGACCGCGGTGATCGCCGGCTTTCGCAAGCTGCTGTCGCGCGCGGTTACGGCGTCGAATTCGGCCATCGCCACCTGCGAAGTGACGGACAGGCGCACGCCTTTTTTGGCCGCAAAATCGAAGGCCAGCGCGCATTCATAGGTCAATTCGGCGACATCGCTATTGGCCTGCAAGGGCGCGGCGG
>DAIQNP010000175.1:0-6011 GCA_036788335.1 Erythrobacter sp. | reverse complement strand
CTATCATCCCGTATTGCTTGGGCGGTTCTTCCTTCAGTGGTATTCCGGCTCTTGCACACCGGCACCACAGGCCGGGCACAGGGAAAGGCCGCTAGGACATGGAGAGAGCGACGATGCGCAAGCCTCTGGCCGCAGCGCTGGCGCTGCTGGCAATGGCTCCGGGGCCAGCCATCGCAGAGAACGGTCCCGCGCCGCCGCCGCCCACACCGGCCGAAGCCATGCTGCCCGCGCTCGGCGGGCCGCTCACCCAGATCCTCGAGCTCGAACAAGAACGCAACCGGCGGCTTACCATCCCGGTAATGGTGGAAGGCGCCGGTCCCTATGACTTTATGATCGACACCGGCAGCCAGGCCACTGCCGTCACCCACGAAATCCATCAGGCCCTCGCCCTACCCTCACGCGGGACCGCTATGCTGGTGGCTATGGCCAGCCGCCGCCCGGTCGAACTGGTGCAGGTCGATCGGCTCGAATTCGGGCGCTACAGCATCGAGGACATCGTCGCGCCGGTGCTCAACAGTATCAATGTCGGGGCGGACGGGATTATCGGGCTTGATTCGCTGCAGGACTTCCGCGTGCTGATCGATTTTCGCGATGGCTCGATCACGCTTGAGGACGTGCGAAGCCAGAAGCGCAGCACCAAGGGCTTCGAGATCGTGGTGCGGGCGCGGCGCAAGCTGGGGCAATTGCTGATTACCGATGCACTGGTCGAGGGCATCCGCGCAACCGTCATCATCGACACCGGCGCGCAGATGAGCCTCGCCAACAATGCCCTGCGCGACCGCCTGCGGGCCAAACGTGCGACCGAAGTCACGACCACCGATGTCAACGGGGTGTCGATGATCGGGCAACTGGCCTTCGTCCGCTCGCTCACGATCGAAGGCCTGTCGCTGACCAATGTACCGCTGACCTTCGCCGATGCGCCGGCGTTCGAGGCGCTGGGGCTGAAGGACCAGCCGGTCCTGTCGCTCGGGATGCAGCATCTGGAACTGTTCGACCGGGTAGCCATCGATTTTGCGCGCAAGCGGGTGATGTTCGATGTGCCGCCCGCCCTCGCCCGCGAGCTGCGGGAACGCAGGGGCCGGAGTGTCCGCTCCTTCTGACGCGGCTTGCCTGCAACCTTGCGCACGGGGTCCGCCAAGCCCACATGGATCCCGATGCCGCCCGAAACCCCCTCCTCCGCCGATCCCGCCAAGAACACGCGCGATGTCGAAAGCTGGGGGACGCTGCGGCGGTTCCTTCCCTATCTGTGGCCGAAGGACAATCCCGCCTTGCGGATGCGGATTGTCGTCGCGATGGGGCTGGTGCTCGCCGCCAAGGGCGTGACGCTGTCGCTGCCGTTTGCCTACAAGGGCGCGGTCGATGCGATGACCGGACCGGTCGACACCGGCCTTACGGTCGCGCTGGCGATGGTAGCCGCCTATGCGCTGGGACGCTTCACTGCGGTCGCCTTCGACAACCTGCGCAACATCGTGTTCGAAAGGGTCGGGCAGACCGCAACGCTCAATCTGGCGGAGGACGTGTTCCACCGCCTCCACCGCCTGTCCCTTCGTTTTCACCTCGCCCGGCGCACGGGCGAGGTCACCAAGATCATCGAACGCGGGACCAAGAGCATCGACCAGATGCTCTATTTTCTGCTGTTCAACATCGCGCCAACCATCGTCGAGCTGATCGCGGTCGGGATCATCTTCTACATCAATTTCGGGATCGAACTGGTCGCCGCCACCGCCGTCACCGTCGTCCTGTATGTCTGGGTAACCCGCGCGATCACCGAATGGCGCACCAAGCTGCGGCGCGAGATGAACGAGCTCGACGGCAAGGCGCTGCACCGCGCGGTGGATTCGCTGCTGAATTACGAGACGGTGAAATATTTCGGCGCGGAAGCCCGCGAGGAAGCCCGCTATGCCAGCGCCGCGCGCGCTTACGCTGTCGCGGCCACGAAATCGGAAAACTCGGTCGGCCTGCTCAACATGGCGCAGTCGGTCATCACCAACGGGCTGGTGGCCTTCGCGATGGCCTATACTGTTTGGGGCTGGAGCACCGGGGCGCTGACGGTCGGCGATCTGGTGCTGGTCAACACCTTCCTGATCCAGCTGTTCCGCCCCCTGGACGTGCTCGGCTGGGTCTATCGCACGATCCGGCAAGGACTGGTCGACATGGGCGAGATGTTCCGGCTGATCGACACCGATATCGAGGTCAAGGACAAGCCCGGCGCGCCCGCGCTGATCGTGCGCACGCCCACGGTCGCGTTCGACAATGTCACTTTCGGCTACGATCCGGGCCGCACGATCCTGAAGAACCTCAGCTTCGAGGTTCCGGCCGGATCGACGCTGGCCATCGTCGGCCCGTCGGGAGCGGGCAAGAGCACCATCGGGCGGCTGCTGTTCCGCTTCTATGACCCCACCGAAGGCCGCATTCTGGTCGGCGGCGAGGACATCGCGAGCGTCACCCAGACCAGTGTGCGCGCCGCGATCGGGATCGTGCCGCAGGATTCGGTGCTGTTCAACGACAGCCTTGCCTACAACATCGCCTATGGAGCCGAGGGCGCGGACCAGGCGATGATCGAACAGGCCGCGCGCGATGCCGCGCTGACCCCGCTGATCGAACGCCTCCCCGATCGCTACCTGACAGAGGTCGGCGAACGAGGGCTCAAGCTGTCGGGCGGCGAGAAGCAGCGCGTGGCCATCGCCCGCACATTGGTCAAGAACCCGCCCATCCTGCTGCTGGACGAAGCGACCAGCGCGCTGGACAGCCGCACGGAGCAGGAAATCCTCGCCACGCTCAAGCAGATCGCGCAAGGCCGCACCACCATCGCCATCGCCCACCGCCTGTCGACCATCGCCGATGCCGACCGCATCCTGGTGCTGGATCATGGACAGATGGTGGAAAGTGGCAGCCATGCCGAATTGCTCGGCCACGGCGCGCTCTATGCCGAAATGTGGGCGCGTCAGGCAAACGAACAGCGCAACAACGATCCCGACGGCACTGAAGCCACCATCGCGGCCGAAGCGGCGGAGTAGCCCCGGCCGAGGATTGCCGGGCTGCCGGTGTGTGGCTACTCCTCTCCCGTCGCCCCATGAACCGGGGCCTGTCATGGAGAGACCCCCCGATGCGTCGTGCCCGTCTGATCGCCCTGCTGCTGGCCACCGCGCCCATGTTCGCCCACGCTTCGGCCTTCGCGCAAGAGACCGCCGAAGCCCCCGCTGTGCCGCTGCCCGCCGCGCTGACCGCCGAGGACATGCCGCCTGTCCCGATCTCCCTCGCCGAACAGGTGCGGCCCTATCTCGAAGCGCGCGGCGCAGGCTTTGCCGGGTGGGACCCGAACACCCGCGCAGTGCTGATTTCGACCCGCTTCGCCAATGTCGCGCAGCTTCACCGGGTCGACATGCCGCTGGGCGCCCGCACCCAGATCAGTTTCGAAGCAGAGCCGGTGCGCGGCGGCTTCGCGCCGGCGAAGGGCGACATCATCGTCGTCAGCAAGGATCGCGGCGGCGACGAATATTACCAGCTTCACAGCCTGAAGGACGGGCGACTGAGCCTTCTGACCGACGGCAAGAGCCGCAACCAGCGCGGGGCGTGGAGCGAGGACGGCGCATTGCTCGGCTACAGTTCGACCGCGCGCAACGGGGTCGATTCGGACCTCTATGTGATGGACCCGCGCGATCCCGCCTCGGCGCGGCTGGTGTGGCAAAGCCAGGGCGGCGGCTGGGCGATCATCGGTTTCGCCCCCGACAAGGCATCTGCCTATGTCGCCGATTACAATTCGGTGCAGGATATCGACCTCTACCGGCTCGACCTGACCAGCGGAGCGATGTCCCCGATCGGCGATCCGGCGCGCGAGATCGCCTATGGCGGGCTCGACATCGCGCCCGATGGCGGCTTGTGGGTGACCAGCGACGAAGGATCCGACTTCCAGCAGCTCGGCCGGCTCGACCCGGCGACCGGCCGGTTCACGCCGGTCACACGCGAAAAGTGGGACGTGGACAGCTTCGCGCTCAGCGATGACGGCACGATGATGGCCTATGTCGTCAATGAAGCCGGGACCGACCGGATGCGGATCATGGATGTCGCCAGCGGCGCAGTGACCCCGGTCGATGCGCTGCCCGCCGGGCAGATCGGCGGGCTGGCATTCGCGCCGTGGGGCGAGATCGGCTTTTCCTTCTCGAGCGCCAGGAGCGCGGCGGATGTGTGGTCACTGGACCCTGCGACGTTGCAGCTGACGCGCTGGACGCAGAGCGAGACCGGCGGTCTCGACCCTGCGGTCAATGTGGAGCCGCAGATCGTCACCACCAACAGCTTCGACGGGCTGGAAGTCTCCGGCCTGCTTTACATGCCAGACCCTGCAAAGTTCCCCGGCCAGCGCCCGCTGATCGTCAGCGTCCACGGCGGACCTGAGGGGCAGTCCACTGCCGGCTTCATGGGCCGCAACAACTACTACCTCAACGAACTCGGCATCGGCATGTTCTACCCCAATGTGCGCGGGTCGACCGGCTATGGCAAAACCTTCGTCAGCCTCGACAATGGCCCGTTCAAGCGCGAGGATTCGGTGCGCGACATGGACGCGCTGATCGATGCCGTGCGCGCCGATCCGGCGGTCGATCCGGCGCGCGTCGGCCTGACCGGCGGGTCATACGGCGGCTATATGTGCTATGCCGCCGCCGTGCAGCTCAAGGATAAGCTGACCGCGACCCAGTGCACCGTGGCGATCAGCAATTTCGTGAGTTTCCTCGAAAACACCAATCCCTACCGCCAGGACCTGCGCCGGGTGGAATATGGCGACGAACGCGATCCGGCGCAGCGCGCCAAGCTGACCGAGATCAGCCCGCTGACCCGCGTGGCCGAGATCGAGAAGCCGATGTTCGTCATCACCGGCGCCAACGATCCGCGCGTGCCCAAGTCCGAAGCCGACCAGATGGTCGCCGCGATCCGTGCAGGCGGGGGCGAGGCGTGGCACCTGGTCGCCGCCGACGAAGGCCACGGCTTCCGCAAGAAGGACAATTCGGACTACGCCTTCCTGTCCCAGCTGGTGTTCTGGGAGACGTACCTGCTGGGCGAGTGATTACCCCGTCTGCGCGAGGCGCTGGAGCCGTTCCAGCGCCTCTTCGCGCCGGCCCCACGGCACGAACAGGTGATCGTGGTGAAACCCCGCCACCACATTGCAGGCGATGCCGGCCCCGGCCAGCGCGCCCGACACTGCCGCCGTTAGCCCGACCCCGTCGAGCGCCGAGTGGACCATCAGCGTGATCCGGGCGAACCCGCCGCCCTCGCCCGGCACAATCGCGGTGGCGCCCTCGTCTTCCCGGATCAGCGCAAAGGCATCCGCTGGCGCCTCGCCTTTCACCACCACGAAGCGCCATTCGCGCGGGTCGAGCACCGGGGCCATCTCGGCCAGCATCCCCGCAAGGTCGCTGACCGGGCTTGCCATTACAGGATATACTTCGAAAGGTCGGTGTTGCCCGCCAGATCCGCCAGCTTGGCGCGCACGTAAGCCGCGTCGATCATGACCGTCTGACCGGTCAGGTCCTCAGCCTCGAAGCTCACTTCTTCCAGCAACCGCTCCATCACCGTCTGGAGCCGCCGCGCGCCGATATTCTCAACGCTGGCGTTCACCTGCGCGGCGATATGGGCGATCTCGGTCACCGCGTCGGGCGTGATGTCGAGCGTCACGTCCTCGGTGCCGAGCAGCGCCTTGTACTGCGCCACCAGATTGGCGCGGGTTTCGCTGAGGATACGGACGAAATCCTCCTCGGTCAGCGCGCGCAGTTCGACCCGGATCGGCAGGCGGCCCTGCAATTCGGGGAGCATGTCGCTGGGCTTGGCGACGTGGAACGCGCCGCTGGCGATGAACAGCACGTGGTCGGTCTTCATCGGGCCATGCTTGGTCGCAACCGTGGTGCCTTCGATCAGCGGCAGCAGGTCGCGCTGCACGCCTTCGCGGCTGACGCTCCCGCCGCGCACGTCGCTGACCGCGATCTTGTCGATCTCGTCGAGGAACACGATCCCGTTGGTTTCCG
>DAIQNP010000174.1:0-6018 GCA_036788335.1 Erythrobacter sp. | reverse complement strand
ACTAGGTTCAGAACCCATTGAATCGCCTGCATTGGAGGCAGTCAGTTGGTTCATTGGCTACGCTGAGAAGGCGCCGCTTTTATCTGAAGTCTGGTGGTTGAGCGAGGCACTGCTTCGCCCGATAGAGCCGAATTCTACACTATCGCACAGCATCCCGCGTGTCGATGATCGACGGATCGTGAGCGGCACCATTTCCGTGATCAGGCACAAGATTGCGCTGGCGTGATGCGCCTCCCACGTACGGTCCTCAGGAGACGATCTACAACCGGTTCATCCGCTGGAGCCGTCTGGGTGTGTTCAATCGGATCTTCGCCACCACCAAGGCCTCTGAGGAGCTACCGCGACGCTGGGTGGTAGAACGAACCCATCCATGGCTCGGTCTTACCCGACGCCGCGCCAAGGACATCAAGCAAACAATCGCTTCAGCAAACGAGTGGTTATTTATCGCCTCTACCCAGCTGTTTACACGCCGCATCGCAAAAGCATGAAATTACAGCCAATAACTTGCAATCAGACCCTCAGATCGAGTTGTTCAGGCCATATCGGGGAATGGCTGATGCCGGGTTATTGAGCCATTCCACAACAAAACCGACGGCCCAGGCAAGCTGCATCGTAGCGGCTGCGACCCCTGCCAATAGCGCCCAGCCCCCTCCCGCCCGGACACCAATGAGAAAACCGAGCCCAAGGCAGATCAGCAGCCATGAGGCGGCGGGCAACAGGAACATGGGAGTCAGGGGAGCTAGAGCGATCAGTCCCAAGGCTACAAGCACTGCAAGCGGGATGAGCTGACGCAACCGCGGCCGCACTTTATGGCGCCGCAAATTGCGCGCGCGCCCCTGCCCGTAACACCGGTACTGCTTCCAGAGCGACGCGATATCGCCGCGCGGAAAATAGGTTATGGCTGCGGCCGGTTCGAGCCAGATCCTAGCCCCGGCGTTCCTCTGCCGATGGTCAAGCTCGGCATCTTCATTGCACGGCATAGCTTCGCAATACCCCCCGACCGATCGAAAGAGACGCAGGTCCATCAAGGCGTGGTGGCCATGATCAACGAATTGCCCTTCACTAAGGTGCCTGTGCGCCGAACCGCCGGTCCCCAAAACGCTGTTTTGTGCTGCAGCGGCGGCCTTCTGGAATCCTTTTCGTCCGACGGTGATCATCGGTACCACCACAGCAGGCACGTTATGCAGGGTCGCGGCCTCAAGAAGTTTCGAGGCATAGTTCTCAGGGTACTGACAATGGGCATCAATGCGCAGCAACCATTGATGCTCGCCGCCATAGAGCAAGACCGCCCGGTTGACGCCGGCACTTTGGATGCGATCGGGATTGTCGAGAAGCACAACGCGCTGTGCAGCAGCCATCTCTCTCACAATAGCGCGGCTGCCATCAGTGCTTCCGCCATCCGCCACGACAATCAGATTGATCGACGGATCAGCGAGCATCTGCTGCAACAGCGGTCCAAGGTGCGGCGCCTCATTGAGGCATGGGATCACGGCCAGCACGCTCATGACGGCAAAAGCGCACGGAGGCGTTCGGTCAACCTGTTGCAGTCCTGACTGTCGGCCAGTACATCGCGGCGCTCGATTGACCGGATGGCCTGCTGAAACGCTGCGAGCTTTGGTTCGCTCAGATCTGTCAGAGCCTCGGTCACCTCATCAGGATCAGACACCAGCAAGCCCGCCTTGCGGCGGTCTAACCATCGTCCCACTTCGATTTTGGCCAGAGCGATCGGGATGCTGCCATGAGCAACGGCCTCGTAAATCCGATTGGGCAAGAGCCAACTGCTGTTTTCACCCTCTTCGAACCAGTCGATCGTCCAGGCAAAGTGACAACGGCCATACAGACCGGGCAGATCTTCGTATCGATAGGGACCTGCATATTCGATCAGCGGGTTGGCCGCGATTTCCGCAAAAAAGTTCGGGAACACGGCAGACGATGGCTTGCCGGCGATGAGAATTTCTACCGACCCCTTCATGCGGTTTGTCAGATCTGTCAGGGCGCGCAGGGTTTGTCGGCATCGCAACATGCCAAACCATCCAATCCGCAAGGGCCCGTCTCGTCCCGGCTGCGTGACAGGCGGAAAGGCCTTGACGTCGCTGACGAGCAATTTGTTCTCAACAAGCTCTACCGGGCAATTCAGAGTGGTGGATGCAAAGTGATTGTCCACGAATGCCGGCGATGAAGTGATCAGTAGGTTCACGCGCGGCAGAAGCTGCGCTTCAATAGATTGTACCGCACGGGCAGCCTTCCCCGTTCCAACCAACGTGTGATGAATATCGAGACACTCATAGACGAGTGGCTTCGTCCCAATGATTGTTCGGGCAATGCCGAGCTGCTCAAGATTCCGTGCAATGACGAGGTCGCAGTCCGCGAGAAATTGCTTCACCCTGCCATTGAAGACTGCAGTACGAAGCGTGCTGATTGCTCTTTGCACCATGGCGGCATCTTGAGACTGGCCCAGAAGCATTGGCATGCGCGCAGCTATAGGCCCTGACAGCGTTCTTTCGCGGCAAAAGCCCGCCAGACGAACTTGCGCTCCGCCACGTTCGAGCATGACGCAGCGTCGTTCCACCGCTGGGTCGTTTAGATTATGGACAATATAGCCGATGCGCATAGAAGTGTCGTCTGCCGGTAAATCAGGTGTCGGTAAAGGTCGTACAAGGGTCGTTCCGATAGCGCGAGGAATAATGCGTCATGACGTTGCAACGTGTTGAGAAGCGGATGGGCATCGAATGACAGGCTCAAATCCTCGGGTTGCCGTGATTATTGCGGCCTACAACGTCGCTGAAACGATCGGCCAGGCAATCGAGAGCGCCCTGCAGCAGCCCGAAACGACAGAGGTCGTTGTGATTGATGACGCATCACGCGACGGTACCGCGGACGTGGCAGAGGCGCTCGCCGGACGCGACAGCCGCGTTTTGGTGATCAGCAACGAGCAGAACAGCGGTCCGTCCAGAGCGCGAAATATGGCCATCGCTGCGACACGTGCGCCCTTCGTTGCCATCCTTGATGGCGACGACATGTTACTTCCCGACCGGTTTACTGCTATGTTCGCGCTTGGCGAATGGGATTTTTGCGCCGACAACATCGTCTTCTTTTCAGAGCCCGATCAGCTTCCATCCGCCATCGCAGGATTTACCGACGACCAGTCTTTGTCCATGACTTTAGACTGCGCGACATTCATTGCTGGCAATATTCCCGATGCGGCTCGCCCCCGCGGGGAACTCGGCTTCCTGAAGCCCGTAATGCGCCGAAAGTTTCTGGAATATCACGCAATATCCTATCGCGAAGAATGCCGCTTGGGGGAAGATTTCCTCCTTTACGTCGAAGCTCTGGCTAAAGGTGCACGGTACGAAGTTCTGTCTTCCTGCGGATACGCGGCGCTGGTCAGACAGCATTCGTTGAGCGCCAAACATTCGGTCGCCGATTTGAACAATCTTTGCACCGCCGAATCGGCCCTGCTGCGATCGCTTGAACTGACGGCAGAGGAGCGGTCCATCTTGCGGCGGCGCAACCGGTCAACCGTACGACGGCTTAACCATCGTCTGGTTCTGGAATCCAAAGCACGCGAAGGACTGTTTGCAGGAATAGCTACCGGATTGTCCCGGCCAGGGTCATTGCTTGACATTGCACGCGACCGATGGCGCGGCTTCGGCAAACAACCGTCTGCGCCGGTTATCCCGCGCAGATTGCTGCAAATGGCTCATTTCATTCCGGACTGAAAGCAGGTGCAACAACGGCATTGCGCCATTGCTGCAATGCATCCTGGGTCACAACGGTATCTGGTTCCCGCTCGCGCAGGTGGGAAACCTTGTCGCTCTTACCGGGGGTGAGTATCTGCGCTACAAGGTTTGCGGGGTTCGGCGCACGCAGCAGATGGCACAGCGCCGCTTGGCGAACGTCACCGTCATCACTCCTCAGGCGCCACAGCAACCCGCGCGAAATCTCGCCAAGAATTGCACGGCCATTGCGCGATTGCCGCACCAATCTGCGTATTGCGGCAGCATTGCCAGCGCCCAAGAGACCCGCAAATCCATGCTTGCCGGCGGTCATTCGGCGACAGATGTCGATCTCTAGCGGATGCAAGGGATGGCTTGCGCACGCTGATGTTGCCAGCGCGCAATCGCTCAATGCATCGGCCCACAAGCCGTGGCGAGCGAGAATGCAGGCCCGTTGCAATAGGCCTGCGCGCCGTGCCAACGCCGCATCCGGGCTGTCGAACATAGACACGAAGAAATCCAGCGACACAAGATCACGCATGCGTTCGAAGATCCGCCTGTCGAACCGTTCCCAGACTTCGTTGGACTTTCCAGATCCATGCACGATGGCTGCTGGCCCCCGGTCACCGGGATGCTTGCGTTGCAAGAAGACCATGCGATCCACGTACTTGATCGCGCAGGAAAAGGCGATCCGGGTGAACATCTCGTAGTCCTGAGATCGGAGCATTTCCGGATCGAACGGCCCCAGCCGAGTATAGACCTCCCGGCGGACCAAGGCAGCATTGTGCATGACGAAAGCATCTTCCAGGATGTGGCGATGCGCAGACCCGCTGGACAAGTCCGGCCAGTATCCGGTGCCCATGTCGATCCGATAACCGTTGTCGACATGGAACCGGGTGTAGCGGCCAAAAACCATATCTGCCCCGGTTGATTCAATTGACGTCACCAGCAAATCGACGCAGCCGGGCTCCAGAAGGTCATCGTCATCGCAGATCCAGACGTACTGACCCGATGTGAGGTCAAGCCCACGGTTGAGCGCGATCGACTTGCCGGCATTGTCTTGTCGAACATAGCGCAGCTGCCCGAGATAAGGCGCCATCGCCGCTTCGACATCTTCGCTGGATCCATCGTCAATTACTACCAGTTCATCGTCTGCCCCCATCTGGGTAACAATGGTCTCGATCGATTCTGCAATGTATGCAGCCCGATTGAAGGTTGGCATAATGAAGGAAATCCTGGTCATGGCACCGGCCCGAAATGTGCTGTCATAGCCGCAATCTGGCGATCATTGCCGTCGCCCAGAAGATTGTCGGCATAGAGAGCTACGTCCTGTGTGCTTGGCCATTCCAGCACGTCAAACCGGCCCGAAACCCGACGTTGGCCGGTACCGGCGGCGCGCGCCTGCCAGAACAACCAGATATCATCCCCCTGCGGTGCCAGCCGCATGAACAGGTCGGCATTGTCAAGCTCTGCCGCAAAGGCGTCCGGAGGGTATAGCACGCCCCCGACACCGGTCGGGAATAGCCTGGCCTCGGTCCCGACGACTGCTTCCCGTTGCGTGGCGAGGCGCCAATCACGGTAAGGAACGAACACGCCGGCAGAATCCAGGGGTGCCTCGTGCGCGCGACAGGCAATGACATTGCCCGGATAATAGCGTGCCGTGTCAACAAGACCCGCCAGCCAGTGTGGCGGGTAGTAGACGTCGTCGTCTGCGGTGACGAAGTACCGGGAAGGATCTTCGCGCCACGCTGGGATAAGCTTTTTATAGGACCGCAAATCCTCGCAAGCGCGGATCTCGAGGCCATGATCGCGCAGGGCCAGCACATCGTGGGGGAGCTGGTCCATGTCGGCATGGGCGATCCACAGGATGGTGTGATCGGCCGCCACCGTCTGATCGAGCAGGCTGCGCAGGGTCTTGCCAAGGTGCAGGAAGCGCGGCGGATATGATGTCAGCGTGACCACCAGCGGCGCGTTCAGGTCATGGGGCTGCTTGCGGCGTTGCTGCGGAAACCGGGCCACTGCCCGCTCTGCGCGGGCCATCTGGAGCCGCTTGCGCAAGGCGCGAAGCGCCATTCGGGTTCGCCACAGACCGGGAATTCTCACCGCCACAGGCCCTTCAATCCGCCAAAACGAAGCCGGTCGAAGGCAATATTGGCAAGCTTTACCGGACTGCGGGTCCGATGATACGGCGGCTGCTCCAGCATCAGGTCAGCCTCTTGCGCCGAAGCCGCAGGCAGCCACCGTGTACCGTTGCCCAGATGCCGGTGAAGGGCTGCCTCGTTCCATTCGACGAATTCGGGGG
>DAIQNP010000173.1:0-6022 GCA_036788335.1 Erythrobacter sp. | reverse complement strand
TGGGTGACGTAATTGTCCTGCACCCGGTTGACCGAGATCCCGTCATACCACCCGGAGCGCGCGAACAGGCGGATGTTATGCACCCAGCCCTGGCTGAAGGGCGCAGGCATCAGCTGGATCACCACCTGCCGCGGCTTGCCCTCGGCATCGGGGGCGAGGGTCATCACCAGCAGATCCTCCGCCGGGATCGCCACCCAGTCCGCCTTGGGCGCAGCAGCCACGATCTCCGAAGGAGCAGGCGCTCCCTTCGGCTCCTCCTGGGCGGACGCGGGCAGGGCAAGGGCGAGCGCAGCCGAAGCGGCGAGGAGGGCGGTTCTCATGGGGAAGTTGTGCCACAGCTTCCGCCCAATCAAAAACCCCTTTCCACGCGTTTTGGAGGGCGGAAAGGGGTTCTTGAGGCAGCGTTCGCAGGGAATGCCGGATCCGCGCAGCGCTGGCCGCTGCGACTCCTTTACCACAGGCCCGATCCCCGGCCAATCGCCCGCATCGCTTGTCCGCCTTGCAGACCGGCCCATTCGCCGCTAGAGGCGCGCTCTTGTCTTGCCATGTGCGCTCAAGCAGCGAAGCAGTAGCGCCCCAATCGGCGCTCAAGCAGCAAAGCGATAGCGTCCAGGAAAGTCATGCGGAGCGGTGGCCGAGTGGTCGAAGGCGCACGCCTGGAAAGTGTGTATACGTCACAAGCGTATCGTGGGTTCGAATCCCACCCGCTCCGCCAATGAATTGACGCAGCCGGTTCACGAAGAACGGCTGCCGTCGCGGACATCCCTGTCTCCGGAACGGCAGCCGCCTTTATCAAGCTTCGTGTCAGAACCGCCAGCTCATGTTCGCCCGAGCCTGATTGTTGGTCAGGACCCCGCGTCCGACGTCGGCGTGGCCGCTCAGACCGACGCTGAAGCGCGAGCCCAGCCACAGGTCCACACCGGCGGTGGCCGCGACCCAGTCGGGTTCGAGCAGGTTGACGATCGTGAACGGCACGTCGGCGGCGCCCGCCAGCACGGCGGTGACTTCGTCGCGAGTGTCCGCCAACTCGCGCGTGTAAGCGACCGAACCATAGGCGCTCAGCCGGCCGCGCCGGCCGATCGCGGTATCGAGCCCCGCCATCAGGCCCGCCTTGCTCCCGACCGAGGTAAAGGAGCGTTCCAGCACCGTCAGGCCGAACGCGCCCGCGCCATACTCCGAATAGCCGCCAAGATCGCTGCGGACATAATCGACGCTCATCACCGGTCCGGCTTCAAGACCCGGCAGAATGCCGAAGGCATAGCCCACACGCACCCCGCCGAAGCTCTGCGTGCCGTCGGCAGTGCCCAGAGCATTGGCAAAGGCCGACTGGAAATCGCCTTGGGCATCGCGCGACAGGCCGAAGTTCTGGCGCGAGAAGCCGACATACATGTCGGTAAAGCCCCGGCCCATTCGCATCGCGGCATAGGCTGCGCCGGAGACGCTGGTGTCATCGACGCGGGGCTGCGCTCCGGTTCCGGCCATGCCGTTGCGGATGCTGGTCATCGCGAAGCCGACCGTCAGGTCATCCGTCAGCCGCATGTCAGCGCCCAGAGTCAATTCTCCGGACCGGGTAAAGGCTGCTTCTTCGAAGGCATTGGCGCCCGAACTGCGCTCTTGAGCTGTGACGAGGAAGCTGCCGCTCACCGTGCTGAAGAAGCCCATTTGGCCCGGATCGACCGCGCCGGTCTGGGCAATGCCCGCCACCGCTCCGCCTGCAGCCGAGAACCCGGCCGCCGCCTTGTTCCCGCCGTGCAGCGACAATGTGCGCTGCGACAGTTGCCCGGTGAAACGCTGCGAGAAGTTGGTCGCGATCGTCGTCTGGTTGAACGCGCTGACCGGCGTCAGCGAGGACAATGTCGGTATCAGCGTATCGATGCCCGCCCCGTCGATGATGTCGAACAAGCCGGCGAATTCGGTGAAGCGACCGCCGAACCGCAGCGCGTCGATCGTCTCGGCGAGCGATTGCAGGTTGTTGCGACCGGCGAACAGGTCACGCAGGCGAAGCGCCTTGATGTCGACGATCACGTCGCCGCCTTCGATCCGCGATTCGGCGAACAGCAGCGGCGACAGGGTCACCAGCAGGGTATCGTCAAATTCGCCGAGGATCGAATTGGCGCTGAGCACGGCGAATTCGTCGCCATACCGCATCCGGCCGATCGATGAGACGATCAGCTTGCCCGCAAGGCTGGCATCGCCGGTAACCGCCAGCAGATCGTTGCTGATGGTTTGGCGCCGCTTGATGGCGTTGATCAGCAGCGCCCCGTCTTCGAGCTGGATGTAATCGCCGTCGATCGTGAGTGTGCCGATGCCAAACAGGCCGCCCGGTGCGATCCCCGCGCCAAAGTTGAAAACCGCATCGCTGGCGATGGTGCCTTCGCCCTCGGTGATCCCGCCGAACAGCGCCACAAGACCGGCGTTGAACTGGCCGTCGATCTGAGCCAGCCCGCTGAACTGTTCGTAGCCGATGATCGTGTCGAAGGTCCGGTCATGGGGCAGCACGAAGGACGCAAGCCAATGGTCGAGCGCAAGCTTGTCGATCTCGACATCGATATCCACTCGCGTGCGCCCGGGGCGATTGAGGATCACGTCGAAATACTGGGCAGGTGCGGCGAAGGCCGTGCCCGGGTTCCCGTCCGTGTTGTTGGGCACGAACCCGGTCGAACCGGGGCCGAGCAGGCGGGAGGATTCCGGCAGGGTGATGTCGAAATCCTCGAAACCGGGAGTTGGCGCGCCGGTGTTGCCCGAGATGTCCGTGCCCAGCACGGTGCCGAGCTTGGGCCCGCTTTCGAGAATGCCCGGCTCCGGGCCATTCGGAATACCGTTCACCAGTTTGCCGGTTCCGTCATCGATGAAGAAGCCCGGATCGAGATCCTGCGTCCAGTGGTGGGGATCGGACCACCGGCCGAAACCGCCCTTGGCCGAAACATACTTGTACGGCGTGTTCTCGGTGATGAACTCGAAGAACGGGTAAAGCGGATTGTAGAAGCTCACGTCGCTGTAAACGCTGCCGAGACCGAAGAAATCGAACCCGCCCGAAAGGACAGCCGAGATGATCTGGAAGTCATACAGATCGGCAACGATCAGCGGTGAACCCGAATCGCCCGGCGCGGTGCCGGATTCGAAGGGCAGCGCATCGTCATCAAAGTAATTGATCGCGAGTACAGCCTCGATACTGTCACAGCTGATGCTGCTGCCGGTGAATTCGCATCCTGCCTGCTGTTCGGGCGTGCGGTCCGGATTGTCGAAGTCGGTCCAGTAGAAGGCCTGCGATGGCTGGCCGATCGTCTGGGTCGACGGCGCGAAGTCCGGAAAAACGCCATCGATGTAATCGCCGAGGCTGCCGATCAGGCCAAGCTGATTCTCGCCGATCCGGCGCAGGAAGCTCGACCCCGGAGGCGTAGTGCCGCTGCCTGTGCCGTTGGTGCCGTAGCCGACCTGGATCACGCGCGTGAGTTCGGTCAGCGGCGACAGCAGGATCGGCAGCGATCCGGCATCGGTAATCGGCTCGTCGAGTGCAATAAACGCGACGTCAGCCCACGGAAACGGAAGCGCGCCATTGTCGAGGTTGGCCGCCGGATGGATAACGACATCGGTACTGGTCGCAACCCCGCCCTGGCTGTAGCTGGAGCCGAAATCGAGATATTCGAACAGGCGACCGGCGGTGCTCTGACCGGTCGCGACGAGGATGGCGTTGTCGGCCTCGCCGATCAGTCCGTAGTCTTCCGATGAGAACGAATTGAAGCAGTGCGCTGCGGACAAGACCGTGCGCGGATTGATCAGCGTGCCGGTGCAGTTGAAGAACACTTGGCCCGTCAGGTTATTCTGCCGGAACAGGTGAACGACAGCGGGCTGGGTATTGTCGGGATCGCCGAAATTGACCCCGACATCGTCACGCACGATCAGTTCAGGGTCGGGCGGGACCGGCACGCCAGTGAGGTCGCGGCGGGCGACAAAGTCCGGCAGCACCGACATGTCGGGAGCGGCGATGGTGAAGGTGTAATCTTCGTTGGTGAAGCCCTGGAAGGTGCCCTGCGCTTCAAGCGCGATTGCCTCGCTCGAAGCGTCATCAGCTCCGGAAGCACTCAACGGAACAGACCATAAACCCCCTGTCAGACCAATCAAACCGACACTTGTAAGGTAACGTAACTTACTCATGACAAGACCTTTCCTCGATTCGAACCCCAATCAAATGTGTCATAGAACTGCGCAGATGTCCTATGTCTAATTTTGCCTGCGGATATCGGTCCTGTCCCGAAAGCTACAGCACTTTGCCGATGCACCTTCGATCGCATCTGTCAGGCCGCCTGCGACTTGATTGCGCGAACTCCACTGGACGGCATGCTTGCGTCCCTGCGGAACCCCTTCTAGCGTGCAAGCAACAGCAGCGACGTTAAGTCGACTGCATCAAAAGAGAGGAAATGCAGCCCGCCATGAGGCTATTTATGGTAGCGCTATCATCGCTGGCAGCCGCGACGTTACTGACCCCGGCCACCGCACGGGTTGGCGATGACCGTGCGGCTGCGGCAGCTCCGGAGGCCCGGGACAGTCAAGAGGCGGTCGATATCGCAGCGCTGCTGGCACGCATGACGGTGGCCGAAAAGATCGGGCAGTTGGTGCAGCGCATGGGCGGTCGCTCCAAGGCGCTCAATTCGCGGCTTGGCCCGGACGAGTTGGCGCGGGTGCGACGGGGCGAGGTCGGCTCCTACCTGCATGTCGCCGGGGCCGAGCCGCTGCGCGCATTGCAGCGCGTTGCGGTCGAGGAAAGCCGGCTCGGCATCCCGCTGTTGTTCGCAGCCGATGTGGTTCACGGTTACCGGACGATCTTCCCGGTGCCCCTGGCGATGGCGGCCAGCTGGGATCCCGAAGCCGCACGCGAACACGCCGCCATCGCCGCGCGCGAGGCGAGCGCGGGCGGGCTCCACTGGACTTTCGCGCCAATGGTCGACATCGCCCGCGATGCGCGCTGGGGACGGATCGTCGAGGGGGCAGGCGAGGATGCTTATCTCGGCAGCCGGATGGCGGCCGCGCAAGTGCGCGGCTTTCATGGCGATGACCTTGCCGCGCCCGACACGATCATGGCCGGGACCAAGCATTTCGGCGCCTATGGAGCGGCCGAGGGCGGGCGCGACTATGCAGGGGGCGAGGTTGGCGAACGCACGATGCGCGAAGTCTACCTGCCACCGTTCCGCGCCGCCGCCGAGGCTGGCACGGCAAGCTACATGACCGCCTTCAACGCCGTCGACGGCGTCCCCACCACCGGCAACCGGGCGCTGCTGCGCACGCTGCTGCGTGAGGAATGGGGCTGGGACGGCTTGCTGCTATCGGACTGGCGCGCGGTCGAGGAATTGCTGGCGCATGGGGTGGCCGAAACCCGCGCTGATGCCGCCGCGTTGGCGCTTGGTGCAAGTGTCGACATGGACATGGTCGCCGATGTCTATGCCGATGACCTGGCAGCCGCGATCGCTGCCGATCCCGCACTCGAATCTCTGCTCGACGAAGCGGTGCTGAGGATCCTTGCGGTCAAGCGCGACCTCGGCCTGTTCGGCGACCCCTATAAGTATCACGACACAGCGCGCGAAGCTGCGGTAACGCTCGCTCCCGAGCATCGGGTGGCGGCCCGAGCGATTGCGCAGCGGTCGATCGTGCTCCTCAAGAACAAGGCGGGTGCGTTGCCCTTGGCGCACGATGCCGGGCGGATCGCGCTGATCGGGGCGCTGGCGGATGATGCGTTGTCGCAACTCGGATCATGGCGCGCGCGTGGGCAGGTCGAGGATGTGGTGACGCTGCGTGCCGCGCTCGAAGCCGCGCACCCGGACGTGGTCTATGTCCCCGGCGCTGACAGCCGGTCGGGCGATCCGGGCGGGATCGAGGCGGCCATGGCGGCGACCAACGGCGCGGACGTGATCGTACTCGCCATCGGCGAGGATTACGACTGGTCGGGCGAAGCGCGCAGTCGCTCTTCGCTGGAACTGCCCGGTCGCCAGCTCGACCTGTTTGAGTCGCTGGCGGCGACCGGCAAGCC
>DAIQNP010000172.1:0-6094 GCA_036788335.1 Erythrobacter sp. | reverse complement strand
ACCAAGGACGTGATCAAGTCGGGCGGCGAGTGGATCAGCTCGGTCGAGCTGGAAAACGCCGCTTGCGGTCATCCCGCCGTGGCCGAGGCCGCCTGCATCGGCATCCCCCACCCCAAGTGGGACGAGCGCCCGGTTCTGTTCGTGGTCAGGAAAGCCGGGGCCGAAGTGACCGGGGGCGAGATCATCGAGCACCTGAAACCCATCGTCGCCAAGTGGTGGCTGCCCGACGCGGTCGAGTTCGTCGATGACATCCCCCACACCGCCACCGGCAAGATCAGCAAGAAAGACCTGCGGGATCGGTTTGCGGATTACACGCTTGGCTGACCTCGCCATCCGGCCTGCGCGTGAGGATGACGCGCAGGCGGTGTGCGCAATCTATGCCTTTCATGTGGCGCACGGCACGGCGACCTTCGATACCGCTGCGCCGGACGCAGATGTCTGGGCGGCCAAGATCGCCGATGTCACACGGCGCGGCTGGCCGTTCCTGGTGGCCGAGCGGGACGGGACGGTGCTCGGCTATTGTTACGCCACCCAGTTCCGCGACCGCGCGGCCTATGCCCGGACCTGCGAGAACAGCATCTATACTGCCGACACCGCGCGCGGCGGCGGGGTCGGCACGGCGCTGCTAACCGCGCTGATCGCAGCGTCGCGGGCCTGCCGGTTCGAACAGATGATCGCGGTCGTCGGCGGGGGTGAACCGGCCTCGGTCGCGCTCCACGCCAGGTGCGGGTTTGTGCACGCAGGCCGGATGCGCAATGTCGGCCTCAAGTTCGGGCGCAGGCTCGATACGGTCTACATGCAATGCGACCCGACCGGAGAGGACCCCAGCACATGAGCGACACCTATATCGACCCCAGCCCTGCCAATTTCGCCGCGTTCAAGGACCTGCCGCGCGACACGCCGATCAACATGCTCAACCTGCTGCTCTATCGCGGCGTGGCCGAGTATCCCGAGGGCCACGAACACGCCGGCAAGGGCTGGACCGGGCGGCAGGCCTATGAGGAATATGGCAAGACCAGCGGCGCGATCTTTAGCCGCGTCGGCGGCAGCATCCTGTGGCGCGGGCGGTTTGAAACGATGGTGACCGGCCCGGAGAAGCGCGCGTGGCACGATGGCTTTGTCGCGCAATATCCAAATGCGGGGGCATTCTTCGAAATGATCAAGGATCCGGCGTATCAGTTTGCGGTGGTGAACCGCACGGCGGCGTTGGTGGACAGCCGCTTGATCCGCTTTGCGCCGGGTGAGGCTGGCGGGGGGTTTGGGTGACCGCCTTTGCCGTCCCCCCGGGCGTAACCCGGGGCCCCGCTTCTTGGTTGCGGGGGAAGTCTAGCGGGAAGGTCGGGAATGCGACGGGAAATGGTCAGATCAACCGCAACTGCCCACCCACCTCAGGCTGCCTGAACCGCGAGCAATCCAGCTCGAACCTCGCCTTCCCGATCCCGGCCTTCCGGCACGCCACCCTGAACCGCGCGCGGATCAGATCGGCCCACACGCCCTGCGCCTTGAACCGACTGTGGAAATTCGGGTCATTGTCACGCCCGCCCCGCATCTCCCTGACAATGCTCATCACCTTGCCCGCGCGTTCAGGGTAGTGGACCGCGAGCCATTCGCGAAACAGCGGGGCGACTTCATGGGGCAGGCGCAGCGGAATCCAGTTGACACTTTTCACGCCGACCCGCGCGATTTGCGCAATGATGCCTTCGATGAAGTCATCGGTGATCGCGGGAATGATCGGCGAGATCGAGCAGTGCACCGGCACGCCCAGTTCCACCAGCTTTCCCAGCGCTGCCAGCCGCTTGGCAGGCGCAGCGCAGCGCGGTTCGAGCTTGGCCGACAGCACCGGATCGAGGCTCGTCACCGAAATCGCCACGGCCACGAGATTTTCGCGCGCCATGTCCGCGAGCAGATCGGCATCGTCCAGCACCCGGTCCGACTTGCTGGTGATGGTGACCGGGTGGCGCGTCTCCAGACACACTTCGAGAACCTGCCGCGTGATGCGGTAATCGCGCTCGATCGGCTGATAGGGATCGGTGTTGGTGCCGAGCGCGATGGGCTTGGGCTGATAACCCTTCTTCGCCAGCGTCGCCCGCAGCAGTTCGGCCGCATCGGGTTTGGCGAACAGTCGCGTCTCGAAATCCAGCCCCGGCGAGAGGTCATGATAGGCGTGGGTCGGGCGGGCATAGCAATAGACGCAGCCATGCTCGCACCCGCGATAGGCGTTGACCGAGCGGTCGAACGGCACATCGGGCGATTGGTTGAAGGTCAGGATCGACTTGGGCCGTTCCTCGGTGACGGTGGTGCGCAGCTTGACCGGCGGGCCGTCGAGGCTCTGCATATGATCGCGCCAGTCGCCGTCGACCTCACGCTCGGCCAGCCCGAAGCGGGTGGGCACCTCAGCCGATTGCGCTCCGCGTCCTTTGCTCGCCTGTTCCACGCGGAACATTTATGGAACAAATGCGCTGATGCCAACCCCCAAAAGGGTCAGACCTCCCGCAATCGCGGCATCAGTTCGACGAAATTGCAGGGCCTGTTGCGGCTGTCGAGTTGCTCCGCCAGAATCCCGTCCCAGCCGTCCTTTACCGCGCCGTTCGATCCCGGCAGGGCGAAGATATAGGTGCCCCGCGCCACCACCGCGCAGGCGCGCGATTGCACGGTGCTGGTGCCGATGGTCTGGAAACTGAGCCAGCGGAACAGCTCGCCAAAGCCGGGGATGTCGCGCGCGTCGGCAATCATGGCGAGCGCCTCGGGCGTCACGTCGCGCCCGGTCAAGCCGGTGCCGCCGGTGCTGATGATCGCGTCAATGGCGGGATCGTCGATCCATGTCGCGAATTGCGCCGCCAGTAGCGTGGCATCGTCCTTCACGATCATCCGCGCCGCGAGATTATGCCCTGCGCCCGTCACCCGCTCGGCCAGAATATCGCCCGAGGTGTCGGTCTCGGCTGTGCGGGTGTCCGACACGGTCAGCACCGCGATGTTGATCGGGGTGAAGCTCCGTTCCGGGTCGATCGCCACCTAGGGCTCCAGCCGGGCCGAACGGACCTGCGCGCGGGGGAATTCGGGCCATTGCCCCTGCGCCAGCGCCCGGCGGCTGGGCGAGGGCGTGCCCGCGGCGCGCTCGTACATCCAGTAATTGCGCATCACGATCGCGACATAGCCGCGGGTCTCCCAATAGGGGATCGATTCCATCCACAGCAGCGGATCGTTCAGGTCGCGCACCTCGTAATTCCAGCGCCCCACAGGCGTCAGCCCGGCGTTGTAGGCGGCCATGATCTTGGGCAGCAGCCCCCCGGTCGCAGGCGAATCGCGCAGCATTTCGAGATGCCGCTGGCCATAGGCGAGGTTCACCTGCGGATCGTTGAGATCGGCATAGCTCGCCCCCAGGCTCAGTCGCCCCGAATGGTCGCGCGCGGTGCCGGGCATGATCTGCATCAGGCCGCGTGCGTTGGCGGGGCTGACGGCATTGGCGCGGAAGTTCGATTCCTGCAACGCGTGAGCGAAAGCCAGCGCCGGGTCGACCTGCCACCCGCCCACCGGCTGCCAGCGCGCGACCGGGAAGCGCAGGCTGGGGTCGCTGCTGGTGCCGTAGGGCGCGTTGTGGGCCATGAACAGCTGGGTCGAAGGCAGGCCCAATTCGCGTGCCAACCGCGCCAGCGCGCCATATTGATGCGCCGGGCCGATCCGCGCTTCGTGGCGTAGCACATCGTCGGCCAGACCCGGTCGCCCGATTTCGGCCAGCGCGGCGGCGATGCGCGGGTTGTCGCGCTGGGTCAGCTGGTCCCAGTCCTCGCGCGTCATCCGGGCGGCGGGGGCGTGGGCCGGCAGTTCGATCCCGAGCTGGTCAGCAGCGAGCATACCGTAGAGCGTCTCGTGCAGTTGCGAGGCGGCCGACAGGTGCCCGGCGGCCAGCCCCGGCTCGCGGCAGCGGACCAGCGCGCGGTGCGCCCAGTAATGTCCGGCGGCGGTCAGTTCGGGGTTGGACGAGCGGCTCGCGGTGTTGGCAAAGGCTTCCGCCGCCAGCGAGCAATGTCCCAACCGCCAGGCGGCGAGCCCTTCGACCCAGGTGCCTTCAGCCACCCACGCCCCGGTACCCTCGGCCGCAGTGCGCGCCAGTTCGAGCGCAGCCGCGTCGTTGTTCTCGATGTAATAGCTCCACGCCACGCGTTGGCGCCACTCGGCGCGGGCATCGGCGCTGAGCTGGAAATCGACCTCCATCAGCAGGCGGTGGGCCTCGCCCGGATTGTCGGCCTTGATCGCCTCGAGGATCGCGCTGGCGGTGGCGGCGGGCATGGTCCCGTCATTGACGGTGCGCGGCAGGATCCGCTTGGGCGCGGAAGGCTGGCGGGCAAAGCCCTGTTCGCCGGGGATCGCGGGGAGATAGGCAAGGCCACGCTTGGCCCCCATTCGCCCGAGCTGTTCCGCCTGCGGCAGATGCACGCCTTCGGCCAGCCAGCCGGCGATCTGATCGGGCGCGACCTTGGGGCTGTTGGCGTGGGTGTAATATTCGGCGCGGGCGAGTTGATGCAACGGACCGCTGGGAACCTGCGCCAGCAGACTGTCGACCGCGGCCCATTGCTCGCCATCGATCGCGGCGAACAGCTGGCGGTAATAGTTGCGCTGCTCCGGCGAGAGCACCGGCGGGACCACCGCGCCTTGCGCCGCATCGCTGCTCCAATTGGCGACAAGGCCATCGGATTGCGCTTGGGCCGAGGACGCGCAGGCAGCCAGAGCCAGCCCCGCAAACCCCATTACCGCCAAACCCCCGCGCAGCCGCATCATAGCGTTGCCGACCATTCCATAAATCTCCGCCAGAACCGGGCTTTCAGCCGGGGCATGTCCATCATCGCCTCGAGCGTTTCGCTCACCATGACCGGCACCTTGCCCGCGCCATAGTTGATTTCACGTAAAGCCTGTTCTTTTTCTGCATTCAGTATCGCACCGAGCCCCGATCCGAGCACCAGCAGCCGCTTGGGCGCGGCCAGCGCGATGTGGTGCAGCAGCACCCGGTCCATGCCGCGCGCCGCGATCCCGGCGAAGTCAGCCATCGGGGTGTGTGATGGCAACGCGGCGGCAAGATAGGCGTCGTCCTCGCCATGCCCCATCGCGGCGAGGATATTGGCGAGCAGCCGGCCTTGCGCGCCCTTCAGCAGCCGCTCGGCATCGTGTTCTTCGGGCTGGGGCACCAGCACCATCAGCGCCGCGCCCGCTGCCCCGCGCGGCGGGACGCGCGGATAGAGCCCGCCGGTATCGAGGCCGGAAGCCTGCAACCACCAGTCACGGAACGCAGCGAGGTCCTGCGGTGGCGAATCGCCCAGCAAATCGGGCCGGACCGGCGCAGGCGACGGCACCGCGTCTGCCACCGTTCGTCCGATTGCACTATCCTGCGAAGCGCCGGACTCCCCACTCAGCGCCGCCCTTCCACCTTTCGATACGGCCGTTCCCGGCCCCGCATCCGGCATCCGTTCGGCCAGCAATACCGTAACGTCATCATGGAAGTCGCAGTCCATCCCTGCCGCCCGCCACCAGGCCAGCGCCGCATCAAGCTCGCGGATAAGAAGGGGATTGTGGCTGGTCATGCTATCTGTCGGAGGTCTTGACTGTGCGAATCACAGTTAGCAAGTGCACGCCAACGCCAATTCGCCGGAATGTGCGGCGCTCAGGCCAAAACTATCAAGGATCAGGAACTTTCCATGAGCGAACGTGAATCGATGCCCTGCGATGTCGTGATCGTCGGCGGCGGTCCGGCGGGACTTTCGGCAGCGATCCGCTTGAAACAGCTCAACGCCGAGCTCGAGGTGATCGTCTTGGAGAAGGGTTCCGAGATCGGGGCGCATATCCTGTCGGGCGCGGTGGTCGATCCCAAGGCGCTGGACGAATTGCTGCCGGAATGGCGCGATCAAGGGTGTCCGATGGCCGAGACCCCGGTGACCGACAACTGGCACTGGATGCTGTCGAAGAAGGGCAAGATCGCAATCCCGCATGCGATCCTGCCACCGCTGATGAGCAATCACGGCTCTTACACCGGCTCGCTCGGCAACATGTCCCGCTGGCTGGCCGAACAGGCCGAGGGGCTGGGCGTGATGGTGTTCCCCGGCTT
>DAIQNP010000171.1:0-6112 GCA_036788335.1 Erythrobacter sp. | reverse complement strand
GCGCATCCTTGTCGGCCATCCGCAACTGCGCGCAAATCTCATGCGCCACACCGACGCGCAGGAAATACTCGCCCCACCCCGTCGCCGACACCGCACAGGCGCGGTTATCCGCATAGGTCCCCGCGCCGATCACCGGGGCATCGCCCACGCGGCCCCAGCGCTTGCCGGTCATCCCGCCGGTCGAGGTGCCCGCCGCAAGGTTGCCGCTCTGGTCGAGCGCCACCGCGCCCACGGTCCCGAACTTGTGATCGACATCCAGCGCTGACATCAGCTCCGCCTTCATCCGCTCCAGTGAGCGCAGGCGCGGCTCGGTCGCGAAGTATTCGGGCGGGGTGACGGCAAAGCCCTGCTCGGCCGCGAACTGCTCCGCGCCGGCGCCCATCAGCATGACGTGCGGAGAATCGGTACGAACCTTGTCGGCCAGCAGGATCGGGTTCTTCACCGTCTTGACCCCGGCAATCGCCCCGGCGCTCCGGTCGCGGCCGTCCATGATCGAGGCGTCGAGTTCGTTCCCCCCCTCCCACGTGAACACCGCGCCCTTGCCGGCATTGAACAGCGGCGAATCCTCCATCGGCAGGATCGCCGCCTGAATCGCCTCCATCGCGCTCCCGCCGCGCGCCAGCACGGCGGCCCCGGCATCGAGCGCCGCCTGCAACGCAGCCTCGTATTCCGCCTGACGCTCGGGCGTCATCGCATTGCGACTGAGCGTCCCTGCCCCGCCGTGAATGGCGATCGACCATTTTGTCGGCGGCGGCGGAGCCTGATCCTGCGCCAGCACGGCGGTGGGCATCAGGGCGAGCGCGGCAAGCGTGGCGAACATCTTCATGGGGCTACGGTGTAACGCGCCCTTGTACTCAACACCAGCTTAACAGTTCGTCGCATAAACGCTAAGCCAGCCCATGAACTTTCGCCCCGCCACGATCGATGATGCTTTTTCGCTCGCACAGCTGGGCGCGCGGACTTTCATTGCCGCCTTTGGCCACCTCTACCGGGCGGAAGACCTCCACGCCTTCGTTTCGCAGGTCCATACGCCCGTCGCCGTCGCGCAGGAGATCGCGGGCGAGAGCTGCCGTCACCAGCTGGCCGAGCTCGACGGGGAACTGGTTGCCTATTGCAAGCTGCGCCACCCGAGCAACTACGTCACCCATTCCTCGGCCCGCAATCCGATCGAACTGGG
Organism: Erythrobacter sp.; assembly: GCA_036788335.1. Taxonomy (GTDB): domain Bacteria; phylum Pseudomonadota; class Alphaproteobacteria; order Sphingomonadales; family Sphingomonadaceae; genus Erythrobacter. Next base: position 4,935 of record DAIQNP010000171.1, on the reverse strand, counting down.
CCAGCTTTACGCCTTGCCGCAGCACACCGGCGCAGGCATCGGCGCGAGGATGATGGACTGGACTCTGGAACAGGCGCACAGCGGCGGGCACGATGCCATCCTGCTGTCGGTCTATTCCGAGAATTTCGGTGCGCAGCGGTTCTATCAGCGCTATGGTTTCGCCAAGATCGCCGACATCACCTTTCAGGTGGGCGAGCAACACGACCCTGAATTCCTTTACGAATTGAGAATCGGAGAGAGCTAGTGACCGCCTTCGACAAGACCACCACCGCCGATGATGTGCTGGCGGGGGTGGACCTTGCGGGCGTGATCATCGTCATCACCGGGGCCAATTCCGGGCTCGGTCAGGAGAGCGCAAGGGCGCTCGCTGCCCGGGGGGCGCAAGTCGTCATGACGGGCCGGGACCAGCGCAAGCTGGACGCAGCAGCGGCGGCGATCCGCACGGCGGTGCCGGAGGCGCGGCTGGACACCATGATCTGCGATCTCGGCAACCTCGCCAGCATCCGCGCTTTCGGCGCCGAAGCGCGCGAACGGCTCGGCAGGATCGACATCCTGATCAACAATGCCGGGGTGATGGCGACCCCGCTGATGCACACCGCCGACGGGTTCGAGCTGCAATTCGGGACGAATCACCTCGGCCATTTCGCGCTCACCGCCGAACTGCTGCCGCTGCTCGAAGCGGGGGCACACACCGAAGGCAGCGGGCGAATCGTCAACCTGTCGAGTCGCGGGCACCACATCGCCCCGGTCGATCTTGACGATCCCAACTTCACCGCGCACGATTACGATCCGTGGCTCAGCTACGGCCGGTCCAAAACCGCCAACGTGATGTTCACCGTCGGGCTGGAAGCCCGTTACGGCGTGCGCGGCATTCATGCCTATGCAGTGCATCCGGGCGGCATCCAGACCAATCTCGGCCGCCACATGACCGATGAAATGTCGGCCGCGCTGATTGCGCGGGTGACGGCCAGCGATCCGGATTTCGCGTGGAAGACCATCCCGCAGGGCGCCGCCACCCAGTGCTGGGCCGCGACCGCGCCCGAACTGGAAGGCAGGGGCGGGGTCTATTGCGAGGATTGCCACGTCGCCGACGTGGATGACGTGTCCTCGACCGGCGGGGTGCGATCCTATGCGCTCGACCCGGATGCGGCCCAGCGGCTGTGGGCGCTGAGCGAGGAGCTGACCGGGGCGACCTACCCCGCTTAGCCGCCGATGAAATCCCTGAGCAGGTCCATCACGTCCTTCGCCTCGCGCGCCGGGGTAATTGCCATGAACACGTGCGGCGCGGCCTCGTATTCGTAGAGCACCGCGTCCACCCCGGCGGCGCGCAGCCGGCCGACGAAGCTGCGCGAATCGACGATGAACAGATCGTGCCGCCCGGTCCAGATCCGGGTCGGGGGCAGCAATGCGAGCTCATCTGCCGGGGTGTAGAGCGAGCTGACTTCGGGGCTGGCAGGGTCGCGGCTACCCGCAAACAGCGCGCCGCAGGACCGCAGGGTGCCGATCTTGAGCATGATATCGTGCGGTTCGACCGCCGCAATCTCCGGGTCGGCCAGCGTCAGGTCCAGCCACGGGGCGAACAGCGCCAGCTTGCCCGGCAGCGTCGCGCCGGACCGCGCCAGCCGCAACGCAAGGCTCAGCGCCATATGCCCGCCCGCGCTGTCGCCATTGAGGATGATCCGTGCCGGATCGACTGTCTCGGCCAGCTTGGCATAGACCGCGTCGGCCAGCGCATCCTGCACCGCATGGCTGCTTTCAGGCACCACGGGATAAAGCGGCACGGTGACGCTGATCCCGCAGCTTTGTACCATCGCGGCGACCAGCGGCCAGTGCGCCCGGAACATCGGCTGCACGAACCCGCCGCCGTGGAAATAGAGCATGTGCCATGCGCCAGGCCCGGACTTGGGGTGGATGGTGGCGACCCGGTGCCCATCCAGCTCCCAACCGCCGACCAGAAACCGGCGGCCGAAGGCGATCGGCATCGACGCGTCTTCGGGCAGCGCCCGTCCCGCCATCGCCGCATGGAACCCCTCGGCGGTGTGCGGAAACACCGGCTTGGTGCGCGCCATCAGCCATTTTACCGCCCGCAGGATGAAGCTGGGCGCTTCGCTGCGCAACGCGATGCCGGTCCCGGTCACCATCCTCTTTCCCCCACCCCTCAACCGCGTCAGAGTGGCCGCGCGGCGGGCCGTGTCAAGCGGCAATGCCGGTGACGATCCCTTCGGCCAGCCACAGCCCGAGCATCTGCCCGGCGCGCAGGGCGGCGGCTTCGAGCGCGGTGTCGTCCCCGTTCGCCAGCAGCGCGATGACCTCGCCGTAGGACGCGCCGCCCGCCATTGCGGCAAAGGCGCGGGCGGTATCAGCAGCAACCATGCGGAACACCGGGCGCTCGCCCTCGCGCCAGACGATGCAGCCGAGCGGGGCGGGGAGCGCGGCGGGGATGTTGGGGCTGTCCGAGCCGTCTTCCAGCGCATTCCACAACGCCGCCAGATCATGCGCCACTTCGCGCGCGGTGCTGCACGGCTGGACAGTCAGGCGCAGGCTGAGCCAGTCGTCATCGCCGAAGCCTTGCGTGGCAGCGGCAAAGCCAGCTGCATCCAGCGGAGCCACATCCGGCGCGGTCGCAACAGTCAGCATCGCCCATTCAAGCCACGCCAGCTCCGCCACTTCCGCGTTGGCGGCGAACAATTCGGCGCAGGTTTCCGCAAAGCCCGCGCCCGCATCGTCGATGGTCCAGCCCGAGGGGGGATGCGCGATCAGGTGATGCGCCCCCGCCCGCCGGAACGCAGCCTCCCCGACGTGGCGCGCGGTGCGTTCATAGGTGCTGGCGAGCGCGCCCATCAGCGCCCCGCGATAATTGCCGCGATAAACCGCCAGGCCGGCCGCCTGCGCGTTGCTCCACCCGGCGGGCAGCGGGGCGCTGTCGTCGAGGATGGCGCGCATGAAGGCAGTCTGCCGCTCGGCCAGTGTTTCGGCAGCGGCGCTCATGCCGCTTGCCGCTCGGCCAGCCGCCGGGCCATGTCCAGTTCGGCCAGCAGTTCGGACAGCGGCGGGACGTGCTCGTCGCGCTCGATCATGGTCGCGACCGGGCCGGGCAACAGTTGCATAGCCTGCGCATAAAGCGCCCACACCGCGCCCGACACCGCGCGGTCGTGGGTGTCGATGATCACCGGGCGCTCTGGCGTTGCCGGATCGTGCCCGGCCAGATGCACCTGCCGCACCCGCTCAAGCGGCAGACCGCGGAGGTAATCCAGCGGATCGAAGCCGTGATTGCGGCTCGACACGAAGATGTTGTTCACGTCGAGCAGCAGGTAACAGCCGGTGCGCTGCGTCATCTGGCTGAGGAATTCCCACTCGGTCAGCTCATCCTCGGGAAAGGTGAGGTAGCTCGACGGGTTCTCGAACAGCATTGCGCGGCCCAGCGCATCCTGCGCCCGCGCGATATTGGCGCACACAACCCCCAGCGCCGCCTCGGTCAGCGGCAGGGGGAGCAGGTCGTGGCTGTTGTGCGCGCTCGTCCGGGTCCAGCACAGGTGGTCCGACATCCACAAAGGCTCCACCCGCGCGGCCAGTGCCTTCAGCCGGGCGAGGTAATGGGCGTCGAGCCCTTGCGCCGCGCCGATTGACAGCGACACGCCGTGGAGGATCACCGGATATCGTTCCCGCACCGCATCCAGCACCCGCAGCTGCCGCCCGCCATCGACCATGTAATTCTCGGCAATCACCTCGACGAAATCGACAGGCACAGCGCCGCCGATGAATTCGTCATAATGTTCGCGCCGCAGGCCGAGGCCGAATGCGGCAAAGGGGGTGATGGTGGCAGGCGAAAGGGTCATAATCGGATCGGGTCTTAGCAAGGATCAGGCGGGGAATGCACGCGCGCGATTGCCGCACCGGAAAAGGTTTCGTCCGCGCCCGGCGAGGGGTTACAGCGGCGCGGCGCGCACGATAATTCGGCAAAGGTGTAACCGCTTTCGGCCCGCCCGCGAAACTCCGCCTGTCTCCGGCAGCAATGGGCTACTGAAGGCACAACGTCATTCGGGAGAACCATGATGAACGCCAAGACCATCGCCAGCTTCGCCGGCCTTGCGCTGACCGCCGGCATCGCCGCTGGGCTTGCCACCACCCCGGTCGCCGCACAGGGTGCCAAGGAAAAGTGCTACGGCGTCGCCAAGGCGGGCAAGAATGATTGCGCCGCCGGGCCGGGCACCAGCTGCGCGGGCACTTCGACCACGGATTATCAGGGCAACGCCTGGAAATATGTCGACAAGGGCACCTGCGTGACCATTAAGACCCCCAAGGGCAACGGGTCGCTGACCCCGATCAAGCGCTAAAGCTGGACCAGCCGGGGGGACTGCCATGAACGCCATCGCTTCGCTTTATGCGCGCCTGACCACGATACTGTCGGGCACTGTGATTGAAAGCCTTGCCTTGCTCGCGACGCGGGTTGCGCTCGCGGGCATGTTCTGGCGGTCCTACAAGACCAAGGTGGTCGACGGCACCTGGCTGACCATCGACGAGACCCAGTACTTCATCTTCGAGAACGAGTTTGCCGGCCTGCCACTGCCGACCGCGCTGGCGGTGCCGCTGGCGACCTATGCCGAATTCGCGTTCCCGATCCTGCTGGTGCTGGGTCTCGCCACGCGATTGTCCGCCGCCGCGCTGGTGATCATGGCGCTGGTGATCCAGCTGTTCGTGTTCCCGACGCTGGACCACTTCCTCGGCTGGGCGATTACCGTGATCGCGCTGGGCGGCGTGCTGATCAGCCGGGGCGGCGGGCTGTTTGCAGCCGATGCCCTTCTGATCCGCGTCACCGGGTTCAGGACTGAGTAAATGCTCGCCGACGAACCCTCCTTCGCCCGGTTGATGGTCGCCGCCCAGCAGGGCGACAAGGCCGCAGCCAATGTGCTTTTGTCGGAAGCCGGGCTGTGGCTC
>DAIQNP010000170.1:0-6124 GCA_036788335.1 Erythrobacter sp. | reverse complement strand
ACTTCTCGAACAACCGGTTCATGATCCCGGTGCCGCGCGTGTCGGACAGGAATTCACCGTGGTAACCGATCAACCCGCGCGACGGGGCGGAGAAGGTGATGCGGGTCTTGCCCACGCCCGAGGGGCGCATTTCGGTGAGATCGGCCTTGCGGCGCTGCATCTTCTCGACAACCGTGCCCGAATGTTCGTCATCGACATCGATCACGACGGTTTCGTAAGGCTCCATCCGCTTGCCGCCTTCTTCGCGGAACAGCACGCGCGGGCGGCTGATGCCGAGTTCGAAGCCTTCGCGGCGCATCGTTTCGATCAGCACGCCCAGCTGCAATTCACCGCGTCCGGCGACTTCGAAGGCGTCCTTGTCTTCGGCTTCGGTGACGCGGATGGCGACGTTGGTTTCAGCCTCGCGCAGCAGGCGGTCGCGGATGATGCGGCTGGTGACCTTGGTGCCCTCGCGGCCGGCGAGCGGGCTGTCATTGACCGAAAAGCGCATCGCCAGTGTCGGCGGGTCGATCGGCTGGGCGGCGATCGGTTCGCTCACCGACGGATCGCAGATGGTGTTGGCGACGGTCGCCTTTTCAAGGCCGGCGAGCGCGATGATGTCGCCCGCACGCGCGACGTCGACCGGCACGCGTTCGAGCCCGTCGAAGCTCATCAGCTTGGTGGCGCGGCCGGTTTCGATCACCTTGCCGTCCATGTCGATCGCGTGAATCGGATCATTGACGCGGATCGTGCCCGACTGCACGCGTCCGGTGATCACCCGGCCCATGAAGTTGTCGCGGTCGAGCAGGGTCGCCAGGAAGCTGAACTTGGCATCGGGATCAAGCCCCGGCGCAGCCACGTGGCTGATGACCTTGTTGAACAAGGGGGCCAGGCTGCCTTCGCGCGCGGTCTCGTCCTCGCTGGCATAACCATCGCGGCCCGAGGCGTAGAGCACCGGGAATTCGAGCTGTTCGTCATTGGCATCGAGGCTGACGAACAAGTCGAACACTTCGTCAAGCACTTCCTGCGGGCGGCTGTCGGAACGGTCGATCTTGTTGACGACGACGATCGGCTTCAGCCCCAGCGCCAGCGCCTTGCCGGTCACGAACTTGGTCTGCGGCATCGCCCCTTCGGCGCTGTCGACCAGCAGGATCACCCCGTCGACCATGCTGAGGATGCGTTCCACCTCGGCCCCGAAGTCGGCGTGGCCGGGGGTGTCGACGATGTTGATCCGGGTGGTCTGGTCGTCATGATGCCATTCCACACTGGTGCACTTGGCAAGGATCGTGATCCCGCGTTCCTTTTCGAGATCACCCGAATCCATCGCCCGCTCCTCGATCCGCTGATTCTCGCGGTAGGTGCCGGATTGGCGGAACAATTGGTCGACCAGCGTCGTCTTGCCGTGGTCGACGTGGGCGATGATCGCGATATTTCTCAACGAAGAGGACATGGACAAAATTTTTCCGGTCTTGGGCCGGGGACATGACGCCCGGGGCAGGTCTTGAGGGGTGCGCCTGAGGCAGCGCAGGGGTTAGGTTCGGTTTGTGGCGGGTTTGCGACAGGCCGGACGCTACGGCAACCGTCTGCGTACCTCCAGCTTGCTGCGATGCAACATCGCGCGCCGCCTAGCGCAAAGCCCGGCGCACGGCAAGTCGCAGCGCTCAAAAGCCTGTCGCAGGGCGGAAGCTTGATGTTACCGGGCTGCAACAATCGTCCCATTTGGCCCATTTTTGCTAGGCTGTGACGCTTGTCGGGCGTGCAACACTCGCCTATCAGCTTCGGTTGAGCCTGCGAAACAGCGCAAACGGCATAATGCCGAACCATAAGCGCCGCGGGTCTAGGGATTTGAGGAGAGGAGCTTCCATGCGTTCGACTTTGACCGGCGTTGCCGGATCGTATCGTTTTACCCTGCTTGCCGGGGCCGCCGCTTTTGCCATCACGGCCCCCGGCGTGGTCGCCGCGCAGGAACAGGCGCCCGAGCTTGAGGCACCCGAAAGCAGCAACCTGATCATCGTCACCGCGTCTAAGCGCGAACAGACCTTGCAGGAAACCCCGATCTCGGTGTCGGTGACCAGCGGCGAAACGCTCGAGAACGCGCAGATCCGCGACGTGCTCGATCTGCAGACGGTCACCCCGTCACTGCGGGTCAGCCAGTTGCAGAGCGCATCGGCCACCACCTTCATCATCCGCGGCTTCGGCAACGGCGACAACAACTTCGGCATCGAACCTTCGGTCGGCGTGTTCATCGACGGGGTGTTCCGGTCGCGTTCGGCCGCTGCGCTATCCGATCTCAACATGATTCAGCGCATCGAAGTGCTGAACGGCCCGCAATCGACGCTGTTCGGCAAGAATGCCAGCGCCGGGGTGATCTCGGTCGTTACCAAGGAACCGCAATACGAATTCGGCGGCCTTGTCGAAGCGAGCTACGGCAACTTCAACGCCGTGGTCCTGCGCGGCGAAGTGACCGGCCCGATCAGCGACAACATCGCCTTCTCGCTCGACGGCAGCTACAACCGGAGGGACGGCTATGCCGAGATCGTCAACCTCAATGAAGACATCTCGGATCGCAACCGCTGGTCGGCGCGCGGCCAGTTGCTGATCGAACCTTCGGCCGATTTCAAGATCCGGGCGATCGCCGATTACGGCAAGATTGACGAAGTGTGCTGTCAGGTGTCGACCTTGGTGGCAGGGCCGACCGCTGGGGCAATCGTCGGTGTGGGCGGCGCGCTCGACACCAACTTCTTCAGCTACAACACCTTCCTCAGCCAGCAGCCGCGCAACGAAGTCGACAACTATGGCGGCTCGATCCAGGCCGACTGGAACATCGGCTCACTGACGCTGACGTCGATCACCGCTTACCGCGAACTGGCCAACTTCCTTGATCAGGATGTCGATTTCACCAGCGCGGACATCGTCACCGAAACCCGCGATCAGGACGTGAAGACTTTCACGCAGGAATTGCGGATTGCCTCGGATTTCGATGGCCCGATCAACTTCCTGCTCGGCGGGTTCTATTTCGATGAATCCATCACGCAGGACAGCAGCCTGACGACAGGCGCAGATTCGCGCAACTTCTTCACCTTGCTGGCGCGCGCCGCGACGCTGGATCCGACTTTCACGTTCAACGCAGTTGAAGGTGGGCTGGGCTTGCCGCAGGGCGCGATCTTCTCGGCTGGTCCGCTGACATCGGAAGCCTATTCGATGGACAACCGGGCGTGGTCGGTGTTCGGTACAGTGGATTTTGAACCGGTCGAAGGCCTGGTGCTGACCGGCGGCTTCAACTACACCGACGACCGCAAGGATTTTGCGCTTTCGGGTCAGGCTTTCGATGAGCTGGCCAACATCAACCCGATCGATACTTTCCTCACGCTGGCGACCGGCGGCGCGGTGACCACTGCAAACCAGTTCAGGGCGCTGCCTGCGGCGAACCAGGCTGCGCTTTCAGGACTGGCCTTCACGCAGTGTTCGGCCTCCGCTCCGCCGTCGGCCTGTAATCCGCTGCTGCCACTGGTGCGCCTTGCTCCGTTCCAGTTCCAGCCGCCGTTCCTTGCCATCCCCAATGCGGTCGAAAGCGGGCGGACCCGTGATGACCAGTTCACGTACCTGCTGCGCGCAGCCTACGAGATTTCGAATGAGGTGAATGTCTACGCCAGCTATTCGACCGGCTTCAAGGCCAGCTCGATCAACCTGTCGCGCGATTCCCGCCCGGCATTCGGCGATTACATTCCGGGTCCCGCCCGTTCGAACATCCTCGCCCCGTCGTCGCCGATCAGCGATGCCGGTCTCGCGGTGCGCAATCTCAACACCGGTTCGCGTTTCGCCGGGCCGGAACAGGCCGAAGTCTACGAAATCGGCATGAAGGCGCAGTGGGACGGTTTTGGTTTCAACCTTGCGCTGTTCGACCAGACCATCGAAGGTTTCCAGAGCTTCCTGTTCACCGGCACCGGCTTCCAGCTGAACAATGCCGGGCAGCAGTCGGTCAAGGGCTTCGAACTCGATTCGACCATCAACCCGGTCGATGGGCTGGTGTTCACCTTTGCCGCGACCTACCTTGATGCGCTGTATGACAGTTTCACTGAAAGCCCGGTCGGCGATCTGACGGGCCAGCGTCCGGGCGGAATTCCCGAGTGGAGCCTTGCCACCTCGGCAACCTACACCCATGAATTCGGAGCCAGCGGCAACCGGTTGGTGTCGCGGCTGGATTACAGCCACGAAAGCAACACCGAGATCAACAACGGCTTGCCGACCTTCAACGGGCCGATCAACGCGCGCCGCGACCCGCGGATTTTCAGCCGCGAAGTGAACCTGGTGAACGCGTCGATGATCTTGCAGCTCGAAAACGGGCTTGAAGTCGGCGCATGGGCACGCAACCTGCTTGATGATCAATACATCATCACCGTGTTCGACGGCGTGGCGCAGGCCGGAACGGTATCCGGCTACCCGAGCCAGCCGCGCACCTACGGCGGATTGGTGCGCTTCCGCTTCTGATCCTGCTGACAAGCCACTGAAAATGGGCCTCGCGCTGAATGGGCGCGGGGCCTTTTTTCGTTTGCGCTTGGCGCGGCGGATTGGCAATCAGGCAACACGACTGCACCGGGACCGCAGTCACGGGGGATATCACATGCGCTATGGCGGATTTTGGCTTCGGGTAATCGCGTACATCATCGACATCATTCCGCTGGGGATCATCCTGGTTGTCCTGACGCTGCTGCTGGGCGGCGATCTCATGTCGGAAGACGAGGATCCCTTCGGCCTCGTCGATCTTGCCAACCTGATCGTCGGTCTTGTCTATTTCATCGGGTTCGAAAGTTCCAAGTATCAGGCGACGCCGGGCAAGATGGCGCTCGGCCTGATCGTCGCCGACAGCGACGGCCGCCGCATTTCGCCGGCGCGTGCGGCGGGGCGCTATTTTGCCAAGATCCTGTCCGCCCTGATCCTGCTGATCGGTTTCATCATGGTCGCCTTCACCGAGCGCAAGCAGGGGCTGCACGACATCCTTGCCGGAACCGTGGTGGTGAAGGGCAAGCCGGGCGAAGTGGGCTACGATCCGGGCGTGTTCGAATAGGCGCAGGGCGGGCGCTGCCGGGCCGTCAAAGCTCGCGCAGTGCCCGCGCCGGTTTGGCCCGCAGCAGCGGCAGCGATCCGGCCAGCGCGAACACCAGCACCAGCGCCACGCCGAGGCCGAGCACGCCGAGCACCTGGCCCCAATCGGGCAGCCAGTCGAATTCGAACAATTGCGTGATCACCACCCACGCGAGCGCCGATCCGAGGCCGAGCGCGACCAGCGCCAGCACGCCCGCAATCAACCCGTATTCGGCCAGTTGCAGCAGCAGGATCTGCCGCCGGCTCGCGCCCAGCACCCGCAACATCACCGTGTCATAGGTCCGCGCCGCCCGCGCTGCCGCAATCGCGCCCATCAGCACCGCCAGCCCCGCCAGCACCGTGACTGCCGCCGCCGCCAGCGTGGCGAGGCTGACCTGCTGCAAAATCGTGCGCGCCTCGGCCAGGATGCCGCCGACCTCGATCACCGAGCTAGAGGGCATTTCCCTGACCATCGCCCGCAGCAACTCCCCGCGCGCCGCCGCGTCCGCGCCGTCGGGCAGGTCGATCGTGGCCGACAGGTTGTGCGGCGCGTCGCTGATGGCGTTGCGGCTGAACACCAGGATGAAGTTGAACCCCATGCTTTCCCAGTCGATCTCCCGCAGGTTGGCGATGCGCGCGGTGCGCTCCACCCCAAGGATGCCGATGGTGAGGTAGTCGCCCACCTCCAGTCCCACCGCGCGGGCGAATTCGGCATCGACCGAAACCAGCGGTTCGCCCCGGTGGAACGGGCTCCACCACTCGCCTGCGACCACGCGGTTGCCCTGCGGCAGGCTGTCGGCGTAAGTCAGGCCGCGTTCGCCGCGAAGGCCCCATGCGCCTTCGGGGATTTCCTCCAGATCGGCGACGCGGATCATCGCGTCCTTCTGCCCATAGGCCAGCACTGCGCCGCGCATGGTGGGGACGGTGCGGATGCCGGCCTTGGGGAAATCGGTTTGCACCAGTTCGAAAAAGCGCGGCTCCTTGTCGCGTGGGACGTCCAGGACGAAGTAATCGGGGGCCTCGCGCGGGACGCGCTGCTGGATGTTGCCGTCGATCGCGCTCT
>DAIQNP010000169.1:0-6280 GCA_036788335.1 Erythrobacter sp. | reverse complement strand
GAAGGCAAGGTGCTCGAAGACCCGTGGGAGGAAACCCCCGATTACGTCTATTCGCGCACCGTCAATCCCGAAGATGCACCCGACACACCGGAATATATCACGATTGATTTTGAACGCGGCGACGGGGTGGCGCTGAATGGCGAGGCAATGTCGCCCGCAACACTGCTGACGGCGCTGAATGAATTGGGCCGCAAGCACGGCATCGGGCGGCTCGATCTGGTGGAAAACCGCTTTGTCGGCATGAAATCGCGCGGGATGTATGAAACGCCCGGCGGCGAAATCTACGCCCGCGCCCATCGCGGGATCGAACAGATCACGCTGGATCGCGGCGCAGCCCATCTGAAGGACGAACTGATGCCGCGCTATGCCGAACTGATCTATAATGGTTTCTGGTTCAGCCCCGAACGCGAGATGTTGCAGGCCGCGATTGATCACAGCCAGGACAAGGTTGCAGGCACGGTGCGGCTCAAGCTGTACAAGGGGCTGGCCAGCGTCGTCGGGCGCAAATCGCCCTACTCGCTCTATTCCGAAGCGCACGTGACATTCGAGGATGATGCAGGCGCCTATGATCAAAAGGACGCCGAAGGCTTCATCAAGCTGAATGGCCTCAGGTTGCGGCTGCTGGCCCGGCGCAATCGCGACGCCTGAGCCGAGTCGTCGAGGGTCGCAGCAGTGCGGCCTGTGCTTCCCGTGACGTTCTGAGGCATATTTTGCGCCAGCCGCGGCGCTGCTCGCAAGCAAATGCGACAAGGCGTTGACTTGTCCACCAATGTCCACAGGCAATCTTGCGCAAAGTGGATAACTTGGGGCTGCCGATATTGCCAGAAACGCGGTTGAGGCGCATCTTCAATGTGTCTTCGGGAGACGGACAAATCGCAACAAAACGCCGCAAGGCATTGATGTTTCGATCGTTTTTATCTCAAGGATGGCGTTGATGTAGTGTCGCGCAACAACCGGACAAACACTTGCGGGAGGTTTCGACCAAACGCAAGCTGCACAGGCCGGAAGGAACGCGAAATTGCATCATCGGACAGGCTGTCAGCCTGACAGGACGGGTGGCGGAAGAAGGCTTTGGCCGGACACCACCACCAGCCCGTTCGGTCACATGGCAGGCAGTCTCGGCCAAGCGGATATCTTGGCAGCAAGCGGAATGCGTTTCGGCGCAAACCAACCGCTGAAAGGTACGAGCAAACGCCGGATGCCGGTGCGAGCGCCGGTGACGAAACCCGATACGGTCAGCCGTCGCCAGACGGATGACCACGGGCCAGACATCGGACGCCAAGCGCGACTGTGACAGCGCAGCAGGTGACTCGTCATCCGCAGCGCAGAACCGGTAAAGCCCACGCGTCGGTGAGAGTGGGGCCAGCAGCAATGCTGGCCCCATTTGCGTTGTCCCGCACACGCGCCAACAATGCGCCTCCGAACCGAGTCGCAGGCCATCAGCCCCAATGGGCACCAACATGATCCACACAATCGCCTCAGCTCGCCGCATTTTCACCACAGTTCGCGGATGAACCGGGATTTCGGGACGATGGGCTGCGCCGCTCATTTTGCGTCCCTGCCAAACCGCCCTAGGCGGCGCGTCACATGACTAGCCATTCATCCCGTCCCGCTCGCGCGCTGCGCAATGGCATGGCCATCGCCGCCACGCTGATGTTCCCGCTTTCGGGATTGAGCGCGTCTGCAGGCGCTGAAAGCAGCGCGTCCGACAGCTTCGTGGCAACGCCTGCCCCAGCAATCGCGGACGACGCAATGGTGCATTCCGGCCCCGAACCGCGGATCATCGGCGGCGGCTCTGCCTCCTACTACGCAGCCAAGTTCCATGGCCGCCCCACCGCCAGCGGCGAACGCTTCGACAATGGTGCGCTCACGGCGGCCCACCGCACGCTGCCGTTCGGCAGCATGGTGCGCGTGATCAACCCGGCCAACGGCAAAAGCGTCACCGTGCGCATCAATGATCGCGGCCCCTTCACCAAAGGACGCGTGATCGACGTCAGCCGCGCCGCGGCCGAGGAACTGGGCCTCATCGCACGTGGCCATGCGCCGGTAGAACTCGCACTGATCGAAGGCTGACATCGCTGCCCGATGCTGCGACCGTGCAGTCTCGCCCTGTCCTTCCGGCTCCGCATCCAACCTCTTGATCGCAGCGCATTTGTGTCTGATAGGGCGGCACTCCCCCCCTTGAACCGCACCCGCCGGAGCCCCCTTTTATGCGCCTGCCCTTCCCCGCCGCTGCCATCACCATCGCTGCATCACTGCTTGCCAGCACCGCCCCTGCACTCGCCCAGCAAGGCCCCGCGCCCGGCGTCCCCACCACCATCGAAGGCCAGCGCCAGCTTCCGCCCAAGCAATCCGACGTGATGGTCACCATCGGTTTTGCCCCGGTGCTGTCGCCCGCATGGCAGGGCAGCACCGATTACGCGCTGTCCGTGTTCCCCGACATCCGCGTCAACTACCGCGACGACATCTTCTTCTCCGTCCCCGACGGGCTCGGCTGGAATGCCTACAACCGCAACGACTGGAAGATCGGCCCGCTCGCCAAGCTGCGGTTTGGCCGCAACGAGGATAATGGCGGCTCGCCCTTCCTCATCACCGGCGGATCGGACGCGTTGCAGGGCATGGGCGATGTTGATCTTGCCATCGAATATGGCGGCTTCGTCCAGAAAGGCTTCGCGGGTAACCAACTGCGCGCCCGCGCCGAAGTCCTTCAGGGCACAGGCGGGCACGAAGGCGTGGTGGCCAACACCAACCTGTCGTGGAACGGCACCAAGCGCGACCGCTCGCTATTCTACAGCGCCGGGGTGCGCGCCACCTGGGCGAGCGAGGATTACACCAACACCTATTTCGGCGTGAACGCGGTGCAATCGGCTGCCACCGGCCTCGGCATCGCGCGCACCGGCAGCGGGCTGGTGAGCGCGGGCGTCAATGGCTCGCTGACCAAGCCGCTCGGCCGGTTCGGTCGCAGCGGAGCGGTGACGCTGTTCACCAGTTACGACCGGCTGGGCGATGTGGTGACGCAAAGCACCCTCATCCGCGAGCGCGGCCAGCGCGACCAGTTCACGCTGGGCATCGCCTATGGGTATCGCTTCGGGCTGTAGCGATTGGGCTCAGGCCGGGCCCACCCCCATCCCCTCCCGCTTGCGGGAGGGGAGTTTCAGCGCCAGTTCCCCCTCCCGCTTGCGGGAGGGGAGCGAGACTTGCCAGCTTGCTGGCTAGTCGCAGCGGGGTGGGCCCGGCGCCTGAGGGCGTTACCACCCCCTGTTGGAGACACAGGTTACACTGTCCAAGGCACAAAACCCGCTGCCTGCCACGCGCGTCAATCCTCCTCGCCCAGCCCCCAGTAATCACCCGCGTCCCCGTCCTCATCTGCGTCCTCATCATCCCAGTCATAGACGGGCGGTGGCTGGGCCAGGCGTTCCAGCCGCCCATCAAAGTCGCGCAGCACATCATAGGTCTTGCCGCGCTGTTCCAGCCGATCGAGCCGCGCCAGATGCGCCAGCAGCAGGCGGCTGTCATAGCGGGTGCGGGTGGCGACTTCCTCGCCGTGGTAAAACACGCTTTCGGTGACGCCGTTCAAGGCACGGTCGGCCAGCACTTCTTCCACCTGCGGCCGGGCCAGCACCAGCGCGGCATCCCACAAATCACGAAATTCAGCAGAGGCACGCCGCATCCGGTAAAGATGCTGGCGGCTGACCCCCACCTGCGCCGCCGCGGCGCGCACATTGCCCCACTGCGCCAGCGCCTCGACAAAAGCGACCTGCACAGCCCGGCTGAGATCGGGGGCGAGCGTGCCGGGCGCGGCAGCGGAGGTTTGGGCAGCGGAGGCTTGGGCAGCGGAGGCTTGGGCCACAGGGGCAGTATCAGCCGCAGCGGCAGGCGCGGTCAGGGCGGTGCGGGACGAGTGCGACATGGGGCGCGGCTCCTTGGCGAGGGGAGAGGGAGCCGCGCAGGGTATGCGGGATTGGGGGGTGTAGGAAAGGGGGGCGCAACCGAACGAAACGTCCGAACCCGCTCTCCAGATTGATAACATCCAAACTATTCGTCGCTGTCTTGCAGGCAATTGACATGCTGAGGGTAATTTGACACTCCAAAAAGGAGAAAAGAGGCTAACATTGCCAAAAATCATTGAAGAACAGCCCTCGGACCTCAAACAGCTCCTCGAGCTCATTGAGACCTATGAACAAGGGCGCGAGCATGTTTGGTATCGGGGTGTCAGCAGGCATGACTATGAACTCGTGCCCACCATCGCACGCAGCGAAAAAATAAAGACTGAAAAAGATCTCGACGATGTCGAAAAAAAAATTTCAGCAGCCTTCTCGCAGAGATCACCGCCTTTTTTAGAAAAAGATGTAGACGGCCCATGGAAGTCAATGTTTTTCATGCAGCACTACGGTATTCCGACAAGGCTTCTTGATTGGTCAGAGAGTCCATTTGTTAGTTTATATTTCGCGCTTGCAAATGTGCCCCGAAAGAAAGATGGTGAGGCCGCATCAGACGTCGCGCTTTGGTTTTGTGATCCCATAGTTTGGAACCGCACTTCGCTCGCTCATATTTCGTTTCAAGGTGGCGTCCTTGACGAAACATGCGAAGAATTGAAGGCCTATCGTCCTGATATGAGCTTTGATCAAAAAGCAACTTTGCCAATCATGATTTACGGAACTCATAACAGCCCTCGAATTGTATCGCAAAGAGGTGTTTTTGCACTTTTCGGCAAGAGCATGAAGGGAATGGATAATGTTTTCAAAGCTGGAAAATATGAGGAAGGCTGCCTTCAAAAAGCGCGTATAAAGGCCGAAAATGTGGACACACTTTTAAAGTCACTTTACCAAAAGGGCTTTTCTGAATCGACCATCTACCCAGATTTATTTGGCCTATCCCTTGAAATCAGGAGGCGCTTCGGATTTTCATGAGCACTTTTTTTAAAGTAGACATTCACCAGACTCGAACACTTACCTGGTGGAATAGTAGGAGGGGTCAAATTGACTTCGATCCGCCCTATCAGCGCAAAGGTGGCTTGTGGTCTACGACTGACAAGGCGTTTTTAATTGATTCCATTATAAATGGATTTGATATTCCAAAGTTGTATTTAGCAGACTATCAGTTCGGGCAATCCGAACTAAACCGCGCGAAACTTCCATATGCAATTATCGATGGCAAGCAGCGGCTTGAAGCAATTTTCGATTTTTTTGACGGCTCGCTCGCCCTTGATTCGAAATTTAGATGGCGGTTTGATAAAGACCTAAGGCTGGGTGGCCTGACGCTGAAAGATTTGCGGTCGCGCTACCCAAGCGTAGCTGAAGAATTTGAAAATGCTTCGTTAACCATCATGAGTGTTTTCACCAACGATGAAACTTTAATTAATGAATTATTCGTAAGACTCAACCGAAGCAAGGCGCTGACTGGAGCAGAAGTCAGAAATGCAATGCCAGGATCGGTTCCAAATGTGATCCGTGAACTCGCAAGTCATCTTGTGTTTCGCGAGGTTATTCGTTTTAGCACGCGTCGGGCGGGCGATGCTAATGCTGCTGCGAAAGTTCTTCTTTTTGAATATGAAGAAACTACAACTAGCACTAAAAAGCGCGATCTTGATCTTTTTGCAAGCGGATCGCACGTTGATAGTACCAAACTTGAACTTGCGGCACGGCGTTGCATTGATGTACTAGATGACATGCTTGACGTATTTAGGCCAAGTGATCCTTTGCTTGCATCTTCGGGAGTTTTTCCCGTATATTTCTGGTTTGTAAGGCAAGTGGATAACTACTACCATAATGACATTAGAACATTCCTCGTGGAGTTCGAGGATATGAGAAAAAATAATAGAGAGCTACAAAAATCAGATCCAAACTCGTCGGCTTTGGACAAAGAATTGACACGTTATGACACGCTCAACCGAAGCACTAATGATTCGGGAAGTCATCGCGCTAGGGTCGAAATATTATTAAAACGATTTGAAAGGGAGCTTTCTGAAATTTACGGACCTGAGCACTTGGAAAAGGCGCCAATGATGAGGGGATAACTCGATCTGCGATCGCCTACCCCCGCAACAACCCCGCCAAATACTGCCCCGTAAAGCTCCGCGGCTCCTTCACCACCTGCTCCGGTGTCCCCTCGGCCACAATCTCCCCGCCGCGCACGCCGCCCTCCGGGCCAAGATCAATAATCCAGTCCGCCGTCTTGATCACGTCGAGGTTGTGTTCGATCACCACCACCGAATTGCCGCCCTCCACCAGCCGGTGCAGCACTTCGAGCAGTTTGCGCACATCCTCGAAATGCAGGCCCG
>DAIQNP010000168.1:0-6322 GCA_036788335.1 Erythrobacter sp. | reverse complement strand
TGGCGATGATCGGGAAGCTCACCATGAAGCCGGCGAACAGCGCAACCTTCAATTCGACGAAGAACACTTCGGGCAGCTTGGTAAAGATGAGCTGCCCCTCGCCTTCCGGGAATGCCTGTTTGAGCGGCCACACCAGGAAGCCGAGGATGTCATCGGCAAAATACAGGCACACGCCGAACCCTACCGCCAGCGCCAGCAGCGCGCGGATGATCCGGGTGCGCAGTTCGATCAGGTGATCGAGCAGCGGGGCGCGGGTGTCGTCGAGATCCTTGAGATCAAACATCCGCGCTGTTCCTGGGAGACGGAGCGGAGCCGGTGGGCGGGTCGTCACGGCTGGAGTTGCGTTCTCCCTCCGGGTCGGCGGTGACCGCCTTGTCGACCGGCGGCGGGCCGGTCATGAGCGGTGCGCCAGCCTCGGTCTCGGTCATGGCGGCGGATCGGCGCATGATTTCCTCGTTCTGCGCCTTCCACTTCTTTTCCATGTCCTCAAGTTCCGCCTCGCGCACCACCGTATCGATACCTGAACGGACATGGGCTGAAATCCGGCGCACCTTGCCGATCCAGCGGCCCGCCACGCGCATGGCCAGCGGCAGGTCCTTCGGCCCGATCACGATGACCGCGACGATGATGATAACCAGAAGTTCAGCAGCGCCGATATCGAACATTGCAGGGCGTGCGGACGCGCCGCCTCCTCGTGCCTAAAAATCAATCAGCGACCGGCGGTGTCATTCTTTTCCGCCGGGGTCGGGGTGTCGAGCGGCGCGGCAGGCGGCTCGATCCGGGCCTTGGGCGCAGGCTCCTCGGTCTCGTTCATACCCTTCTTGAAGCTGGAGATGCCCTTGCCGAAATCGCCCATCATCTCCGAAATGCGCCCGCGCCCGAACAGGACCAGGACGACGAGGGCCAGGATGAGGATTTGCCAGATACCGATATTCATGTGCGGTCGCTCTCGTTGGTGTGCGTACCCGATATAGGAGCCTTGCCGCCGCGACGCCACCCGGCTTCGATCAACGGCGGATAATCACTCAATCGGCGCTGCAATCGGCTTCATCGCCCGTGTCCGCATCATCCGGATCGAAGCGCATTGAGGCTTCGAGCGCCTCGTCGACCGGATCGAGCAACCCGGCGGCGCGCAGTTCGTCGATCCCGGGCAGATCGCGGCGCGATTCGAGGCCGAAATGATC
This sequence comes from Erythrobacter sp., assembly GCA_036788335.1. Classification (GTDB taxonomy): domain Bacteria; phylum Pseudomonadota; class Alphaproteobacteria; order Sphingomonadales; family Sphingomonadaceae; genus Erythrobacter. Next base: position 5,138 of record DAIQNP010000168.1, on the reverse strand, counting down.
GAGAAAACCGGATGTGGTTGCATAGATCACGGGGCGCCCGGGCACCTCACGCCGCCCGGCGGGGCCGATCCAGCCGGCTTCCATCAGCACATCGAGCGTCCCCGCGCTGGTCTGGACACCGCGGATCGATTCGATCTCTGCCCGGCTGACAGGTTCGTGATAGGCGATGATCGCCAGTACCTCGGTCGCTGCGCGGCTAAGGCGGCGGACCTGCTCCATCTCGCGGCGCAGCAGGTGGGCGAGATCGGCTGCGGTTTCGAAATGCCAGCGCGCGCCCCGCTCGACCAGATGCACCCCGCGCTGGCGATAGTGGACCTCGAGCGCGGTCAGAGCCGCGCGCACCTCGCCCATTGAAATGCCGCCGAGATGGGCAGCCAGTCGCTCGACCGTCAGCGGCTCATCCGCAGCGAACAGCGTCGCTTCGACGGCGCGTTCGAGCGTTTCGGGTTCGCTGCCCTCGCCATCCGCGCCGGTCAAGCGGGCGTTCCTTCCTTCAGCCGGCGAATGCGCAAGGGGGCAAAAGCCCCGTCCTGTGACAGTTCCGCCCGGCCGCGTTTCGCCAGTTCCAGCGCCGCCACGAAGCTCGATGCCAGCGCGGAACGCTTGAGTTCCGGCGAGGCATGGGGCGGGAGGAAGTCGCGGATCTCCATCCATTCGAGCGTCACGCCGAGCATCGCCGACACCCTGTCTAGCGCACTGTCGAGCGTCATCACCGGGCGGTTCGCAATATGATAGATGCGCGGGGCGGTGCGTGCCTTGACCTGGCCATAGGCTTGAATGACGGCAAAAAGATCACTGCGCCAGACCGTCCGACGGTCGGTGCGCAGGCCTTCGGGGTTGCCGCGCAGGAACACGTCGCGCCCGATCCGGTCGCGCGCCATCAGCCGCGCCGCCGCCTCACGCATCGCGCCCAACCGTTGCAGCCGCAATTGCAACCGCAGCGCCAGTTCCTCGGGCGAGGGGTCTTCCTGCTCCTCCTTGGGCAGCAGCATCGCCGATTTGAGATAGGCCAGCCAAGCCGCCATCACCAGGTAGTCGGCAGCCAGTTCCAGCCGCAGCATGCCTGCCCGGTCGATAAAGCCGAGATATTGGTCGACCAGCGCGAGGATCGAAATCTGCCTGAGGTCGACCTTCTGCCGCCGCGCCAGATCGAGCAGCAGGTCGAGCGGGCCTTCCCAGCCGTCGAGTTCGAGATAGAGCGCATCGCTCTCCGGCCTGCCGCTGTCGGCAGGTGGAAACATGAAGAACGCTTCCGGCTCGCTCATGCCGCCGTCCCGGCAAGCGCAAGCAATGCATCGCGTTTTGCAAGAAGTTCGGCCTGTTCGGGAGCGACGGCCGGCGCGACGCGGGTGCCGGCCAGTGCGCGGTCGAGCCGCCCGGCAGTGGCCTGCGACATGGCGGGGAGCACACTGCAAATACCCTGCATGTCCGCCATCTTCGCCCAGCAATTGAGCACGATGTCGCACCCGGCGACGTGGGCGCGCGCGGCACGTTCGGGGATGCTGCCGCCCAAGGCTTCCATATCGATGTCATCGGTCAGCAACAGGCCATCGAAGCCGATCGCGCCGCGGATGATGTCGCGGATAATTGTGGGCGACAGCGTGGCCGGGTTGTCGGCATCCCACACCGGAAACACAAGATGCCCGGTCATCCCGATCAGCGCATGGCTGAGCCTGCGGAACGGCGCGAGGTCTGCTTCCAGTTCGGCGGCACTGGCGTTCACCACGGGCAGCGCCTTGTGCGTGTCGACATCAGTGCGGCCGTGACCCGGCATGTGCTTGATGCAGCCCGTCACGCCCCCTGCGGCCAGCCCTTCGATGATCGCACGTCCGATGGCCGCCACCTGCATGGGTTCGCTGCCCAGGGCGCGGTCGCCGATCACGTCATGCGCGCCCGGGACCCGCAAATCGAGCGGCGGGTGGTAATCGACCGTGATCCCCATTGCCGACAGTTCCAGCCCCATCGCCGTGGCATTGGCGCGCGCCGCTTCAATCGCGCTGGCGGGGGCGATCGCATAGAGCCGGTCGAAGGCCGCGCCCGACGGATAGAGCGACCAGTGCGGCGGGCGCAGCCGGGCGACGCGGCCGCCTTCCTGATCGATCGACACCAGCAAGCGCTCACGCCCGTGAATAGCCCGCAAATCATCGGTTAGCGCGCGCAGTTGCGCAGCATCGACGCAATTGCGCCCGAACAGGATATAGCCCGCCGGATCGGCCTCATGGAAGAAAGCACGCTCGTCGGGCGAAAGCTGCGGACCGGCAATGCCGAAAATGGCGGGTGTCATGGCCTCAGCGTCGCACCCGCCGCCCGCTCATGCAAGCGAGCGTGTGCTGCGAAGCGGGGAAATCCCGCCGCAAGCCTTATGGCTTGACCTGACAATCGAGCCCGTCGGCCTTGAGCGCGGCGCAGAGCTGGTCGGCAGCCTTGCGGTCTGCCGCCACCGCCTGCAGGCGATAGACCGTGCCGATATCGACCTTGCCTTCGACCACCCGGTGCTTGACCCCGGCCAGCACGTCGGTGCGGCGCGCAAGATCGCTCCAGCCTTGTTCGGCTCGGGCGCGCGATGAGTAGGCGGCCAGTTGCACGCCCACCCCTGACAGATTGGCGGCAGGGGTAGCGACGGGCGCGGTGATCGGCACCGGGTTGGTCGCCGCCGGCCCGGCAGGCGCGGCGACTGCGGGCATCGAACCATCGGGATTGGGAAGCGGTGGCATGTCGCTGCTCGCCATCACCGCCGGACGCGTGCCGCCTTCGCCCACCACGGGCGCGACATTGCCGGTGCCGTCGAACTGCTTGCCGCCGGGATCCTCGGGGCGTTCCTTGATCGGCCCCGCAGGTGCCTCGATCAAACTGCCATCGGCGACCTGATCGCCACTGCCCGTGCGGTTCGACAAAAGCCACACGCCGCCCACAGCCACGCCGAGCAGCGCCACCAGACCTGCGGCAAAGCCGACGATCTGCCTGCTGTCAAACCCACCTGCGGCATCGTCGTCCTCATCGGATTCGAGCCACGGCAGACTGTCGGTGTCAGCGAGGTCAAGTTCGCCGTCGGCGCCCTCGATTTCCTCATATTCGGCATCGATCATGGTGCAACCGTGCCCTTCCTCTTGGCAATCACATCGATTCGACCGCCTCGACGCCGAGCACGCCGAGACCATTGCGGATCACTTGCCCGATCGCCTGTGCAAGGAAAAGCCTTGCTGCCGTCATTGCAGCATCCTGTTCCAGGATGAACCGCTTTTCCGGACGATCATTGCCGAGATTCCAGAACGCGTGAAGATCGGCGGCGAGATCATAGAGATAAAAGGCGATCCGGTGCGGTTCGCGCGCGCGCGCCGCCGCCTCGATCTCCCGCGGGAATTGCGCGGCGCGGCGGATCAGGGCGATCTCCTCATCGCCGAGCCGGTCGAGTGCCGCCGGATCCGGCGCAAACCCGGCCTCGGCAGCCTTGCGCAGCGTCGAGCGGATGCGGGCGTGCGCATATTGGACGTAGAACACCGGGTTGTCCTTGGAGGCTTCGACAACCTTGACGAAGTCGAACTCCATCTGCGCTTCGGGCTTGCGGGTCAGCATGGTGAAGCGCACCACGTCCTTGCCCACTTCATCGACCATGTCGGCGATGGTGATGAAATTGCCCGAACGCTTAGACATCTTCGCCGGCTCGCCGCCGCGCATCAGCTGCACCATCTGGACGAGCTTGACGTCGAACGGGATCGGGCGGCCCTCGCCTGCGGAAAGGGCGGCTACAGCGGCCTTGATCCGCTTGACCGTGCCGGCGTGGTCGGCGCCCCAAATGTCGATCAATTCGTCAGCGGTTTCGGCCTTCTGCATGTGATAGGCGAGATCGGCCCCGAAATAGGTCCAGGCACCGTTCGACTTCCTGATCGGGCGATCCTGATCGTCACCGAACTTGGTCGAGCGGAACAGCGGGAGTTCGACCGGCTCCCAGTCCTCGGGCGGCGCCTTGCCCTTGGGCGCTTCCAATTCGCCGTCGTAGACCAGATCATGTTCGCGCAGCCATGCCTCGGCCGCTTCGGGTTTGCGCGCGGCCTGCAATTCGGCCTCGGACGAGAAGATGTCGTGATGGATACCGAGCATCGCGAGGTCGGACCGGATCAGGTCCATCATCCGCGCCACCGCTTCCTTGCGGAAGGCCGGGAGCCATTCGGGCTCGGGCGCAGCCTGATATCGGTCGCCCAATGTTTCGGCCAAGGCCGCACCAACAGGCTTGAGGTAATCGCCGGGGTACAGGCCCTCGGGGATCGCGCCGATCTCCTCGCCCAGCGCTTCGCGGTAACGCAGGTGCACGGACCGGGCGAGCGTATCGACCTGCCCGCCCGCGTCGTTGATGTAGTATTCGCGGATAACGGCGTGCCCGGCCCATTCGAGCAGGGTGCTCAGCGCATCGCCCACCACCGCGCCGCGGCAGTGACCCATGTGCATCGGCCCGGTCGGGTTGGCCGAGACATATTCGATATTGACCCGCCGCCCCGCGCCCACTGCCGACCGGCCATATTGATCGCCGAGCGCGGCAATGGTGCGCAGTTCCTCGATCCATGCTGCGGGCGCAAGCCGCAGGTTGATGAAGCCCGGCCCGGCAATGTCGGCGGCAGTGATCGCGGGGTATTCGGCCAGCCTGGCGGTGATCGCCTCGGCCAGCGCGCGCGGGTTCAGGCCAGCGGGCTTGGCCAGTACCATCGCCGCGTTGGTTGCCAGATCGCCATGCGCCGCGTCGCGCGGCGGTTCGAGCGTAACATTGGCGAAGGACGACTCTGCCGGCAGCACGCCATCGGTCACGAGATCGCCCAGCACGGTTTCGATCAGCGCCGCATAGGCGGCATGAAGGGTCTTGGTTTCGGTCATCGGGTTCTCGTGGGCTCCCGCAAGGTTTGGCGGATGCAAAAAGGCAAGCGGGGTCCCGGGTCAAGCCCGGGAAGACGATAGAATGAGGCACAATCGATGCCGCAGGCGACGCAAGGCCGAACGGCCGCCCGCAGCGACGCGACCTTCAGGTCGCGTGAGCGAGGATTTCGTAGCCCGGAGGGGCTGCGCAACCCATCAACGCCTCACATTGTATGCCAGCTGGTCCTCGGTCAGCTGGAAGCCGACCAGCATTTCGAACAGAGTGCGCGCGATTG
>DAIQNP010000167.1:0-6353 GCA_036788335.1 Erythrobacter sp. | reverse complement strand
GAAACATCTACAACCCGGAAGACATGCAGGCGGCGGGCTTCACCTATGTCAGCGTCGGGCGCAACTAGTCACCGCTAACCGGCCGCCTTGTCGGCATACTGGTCGTAGGCTTCCAGCGCCTGCGCGGCGTACATCGCGCTTGGTCCTGCGCCCATGTAGATCGCAAGCCCGATGGTTTCGGCCAGTTCCTCGCGGCTCGCGCCATGCTTGCGTGCGCCTTCGACATGGTAGGTGATGCAAGGGTCGCACCGCACCGCCACCGAGATCGCCACGGCCAGCAACTCCCTGGTCTTCGGGTCGAGCGCGCCTTCTGCGAGCGCCGCCCCGCCCATTTCGCGAAACGCCTTCATCACGCCGGGCGCGGCCTTGTGCAATTCGCGGATCGCGGGAGTGAGACCGGCGGCCATCGCGGGCCAGTCCTTGAACTCGGTATGTGCCATGACGGGCTCCTTGTCTGTTACGCGGGGGACCAAGCACGCTGGGCGGCCCGCCGGCATTGACCGGGATCAAGTTTGGCACGTCGCTCCATATCAGGGGGCCATCATAAGCCGGGTTCTGTAGCCGCGGACGGTATCCTTGCGGACCGGCGCCGCGGTGGCAGCCATTCGTCTGGGCGCAGGATTGCTCCTGTGCTCTAGCAGCCAACCCGGGCCTGCTCGGGGCGAAACACCCCTGCCTGCCTTGCGGCAAGCGCGCGGCCCCTATTCGGCCTTGCTCCGGGTGGGGTTTGCCATGCGGACTCTGTTGCCAGCGCCCCGGTGCGCTCTTACCGCACCCTTTCACCCTTGCCTGTCCCCGCAGAAACGGGCCATCGGCGGTTTGCTCTCTGTGGCACTTTCCCTTGCCCCCCTTGCGAGAGGCCGGCGGGCGTTACCCGCCACCCTTGTTTCGTGGAGCCCGGACTTTCCTCGCGTCCCCTCCTGCAATGCAAGAGCGCACACGCGGCTGCCTCAGGCCCCCTGACGCGAGCGGCTATAGGACCGCACCGCCGATTAGGAAAGCCCACCCTTGCCGGTTCTGACCTACCGCGTTCGCCCCTGATCGCGGTCGAGCAGCAATTGCCATAAAATCGCGGCGATCTCGCCATCCGGCTCGCCGGTGATGTGTTCGGGCCGCCAGCGCCGCTCGAACGCCTCGACCGCCTTGGCCTGATCGGTGATGTCGTAGCCGAACCGTTCGAGCGCCAGGAAAAACGACCCATTATTGGGAAACGGATTGCCCGCCGCAAGGCTTGTCGGGCGCGGCAGGCACAGGTTGTACCGCGCCAGCCGGTCCCACGGGAACAGCTCGCCCGGATCCACTTTCCGCATCGGCGCGACGCAGGAATGGCCGACCACGTTGGCGCGCGGGATGTCATACCGATCGACGATCCGCGCCAGCATCGGGATCAGCGCGTCGATCTGCGCCTCGGCAAAGCCGCGATAGCCGCCATTCTCGGGCACGTGGCCGGGATGGTCGAGTTCGATCCCGATGCTGGCCGAATTCACGTCCCGGATACCGCGCCAGCACGATGCGCCCGCGTGCCAGGCGCGTCGCTCCTCGGGCACCAGCCGGATCACCTCGCCTTCCTCGGTGATGCAGTAATGCGCGCTGACCCCTGCGGCGGGATCGCACATCCGTTCCAGCGCAGCCTCGACCGGCTGCATCTCGGTATAGTGCAGCACCACCATCGAGACAGGCAGCGTCCGGTCACCGTGGTTGGGCGAGAGCACTTCGCGGTGGACCAGCTCGTCGTGGTTATCGCCCCCCGGCACCGGCCCCGCCCCCGTCATCGCCCCGGCCCTAGCCGATCATGCCTTCAGGCTCGGGCAGCACGGCGCCCAGCACCAGCGCCCCGTCGCCCAGCTTGTATTGCAGCCCGCCGTCGAGTTCCTCGGCCAGCACCGCGATCATATGCGCGGCGGCGGTGCGGCTGCTGAGTTCGCCCGGTGCCAGATCGCCCTGCAGCGCGCGGCCAATGATCTCGTCGAAAGCCAGGCGCTCGGCCCGGGCGCGCGCCACGATCTCGATCGCGCCGTCACGGCGTTCCGCCCCGATGTCGAGCGTCCCGCCGCGCACCAGCGCCTCGAGCGCGATCTGCGCCAGATTGAGCATCACCTTGACCGCAGGCTTGGGCAGGCTCGGCTCGCCGATCGCCCAATGCACCTCGATCCGCTTGGAGGATTCCGCCGCCAGCGCGTCGATCACGCTTTTTGCTTCGTCCACCGGGATCGCCTCGCCAAAGCCGCCAGCTGCGCCGAAGGCGAGGCGGAAAAAGCGCAGCTTTTCGGTGCTGATCCGCGCCGATTGTTCGAGCAGCTCCATGCAGCGCGCGCGCATTTCGGGGTCCTGTTCGTCGGCGAGCAGTTCCAGCCCGTTGGCGAGCGCACCGACCGGCGAGAGCATGTCGTGGCACAACCGCGAGCACAACAGGGCGGCAAGATCGGTCTGGGAGGTCATGGAAATGGGGTGGCCCGGCCTTGTATGAGACAGATGAGACACTGTCTAAGAGCAAAATTCCCCCCTTGCCAACCGCGCACCGGCCGCAAACCGGCAGAATGGATGCGAAAGGCGGGCAAAGGCGCGGTCATGGGGTGATCTTACCTGTCGGACACGGCGTAGGAAAGCGCGGTGAAGTCTTCGGGATCATCACGCCACAGCCGCACCTCGCCCGCGCCGATAATCGCCCACACCCGCCCGTCGCCCGCTGCCATCGCCCGGTCGGTCACCGATGGAACGGGATCGCCGGTGGGATGCGAGTGGTAGTAACCCAGCACCTGCGGCCCGCCGTCGCGCGCGGCGCGGTGGGCGTCGATCAGCGCCTGCGGGTCGATGTCGAAATGGGTGTGCGGGGCGGGGTGGATGTTGGCGGCGGGGCGCGCTTGCGTGATCCGCGCGCCCTCGCCCAGCAGGATGCCGCAGGCCTCGTGCGGGTGGGCAGCGGCGGCGGCGGCCCGCATTGCGGCAAGGGCCTGACTTGTCACTTCGACCTCCATCCCGCATGGCCATAGCATGTCCGCGTCTGAAATCATCCCCGGCGAAATCATCACCGGCACCGTCCCTGCACCCGCCCGCATCGACAAGGCGCTGGCCGAGGCCACGGGCTTTTCGCGCGCGCGGGTGCAGGGGTTGATCGATCAGGGGCGGGTCGATGTGGCGGGCAAGACCGTCACGGCGGCTTCGATGAAGGTCGCGGCAGGCACGCCGTTTCGCATCATCGTGTCTGCTGCCATGCCCGCCGAGGCTGCGCCCGAAGACATCCCGCTGACGATCGCTTACGAAGACCGGCACCTGATCGTGGTCGACAAGTCTGCCGGCATGGTGGTTCACCCGGCGGTCGGCAACATCACCGGAACGCTGGTCAATGCGCTGCTGCATCACTGCCGGGGCAACCTGTCCGGGATCAACGGCGTGGCGCGGCCCGGCATCGTCCACCGGATCGACAAGGACACATCGGGCCTGCTGGTGGTCGCCAAGTCCGATGCCGCGCATGAAGGGCTGGCTGTGCAATTCGCCGCGCACACCGTTCACCGCCGCTATCTGGCAGTCTGCGCCGGGCATCCCTCGCCTGCGGAAGGCACGATCAATGCGCGGATCGGGCGGTCGGATGCGGACCGAAAGAAAATGACCGTGCTGCCCAAGGATTCCTCACGCGGCAAAACCGCCATTACCCATTACAAGGTCCTCGAACGGTTCGGCGACGCCGCGTTGATCGAATGCCGTCTGGAAACCGGCAGGACCCACCAGGTGCGCGTTCACTGCGCATCAATCGGTCATGCCCTAGTGGGAGATCCTGCTTATGCCCGCATCCCGAAGGCGCTACGTCCCGTAGTTGAAGAACTGGGGTTCGCCCGGCAGGCGCTGCACGCAGCCGAGCTGGGTTTCGTCCACCCCGTCAATGGTGAAATGCTCCGATTCGGCAGTGATCTGCCCCGCGACATGCAGGAACTGATCGACCAACTGCGACGTTCTGATCGATGAAAAGCGCACACAAATGCGCGATTATTGTCTATATGGAACGCCGTGGCCCAGTCGCCGGATGCCCATCAGGGGTCCGGCCAGGCGGTCGACACAAGAAAGGTTAGGGAAACAGTGACCAAGACCAAGACCAAGTCTGTTCCGGCATTGAGCGGCGAGCAAAGCCTCAACCGCTATCTGTCCGAAATCAAGAAATTCCCGGTCCTCACTGCCGAGCAGGAATACATGCTCGCCAAGCGGTATCAGGAGCATGAGGATCCCGAGGCCGCCGCACAGCTGGTGTCCAGCCACCTGCGGCTCGTCGCCAAGATCGCGATGGGTTACCGCGGCTATGGCCTGCCGGTGTCCGACCTGATTTCCGAAGGCAATGTCGGCCTGATGCAGGGCGTCAAGAAGTTCGAACCCGATCGCGGCTTCCGCCTCGCGACCTACGCGATGTGGTGGATCAAGGCGTCGATCCAGGAGTTCATCCTGCGCTCGTGGAGCCTCGTCAAGATGGGCACCACCGCCGCGCAGAAGAAGCTGTTCTTCAACCTCAGGCGGATGAAGAAGCAGCTCGAAGCCTATGAGGACAGCGACCTGCGTCCCGAGGACGTGACCAAGATCGCCACCGATCTGGGCGTGCCGGAGCAGGAGGTGGTCAACATGAACCGCCGGATGATGATGGGGGGCGATGCGTCGCTCAACGTATCCTTGCGCGGTGACGAGGAAGGTTCGGGCCAGTGGCAGGACTGGCTGGCGGATGACCGCCCCTTGCAGGACGAAACCGTCGCCGATGCCGAGGAAAGCCAAATGCGCAAGGCGATGCTGGGCGAAGCGATGGGCAGCCTGAACGAGCGCGAGCGCCACATCCTCACCGAACGCCGCCTGACCGACAAGCCGCAGACGCTGGAAGAATTGTCGCAGGTCTACGATGTCAGCCGCGAACGCATCCGCCAGATCGAAGTGCGCGCGTTTGAAAAGCTGCAAAAGGCGATGCAGCGGATCGCGGGCGAACGCTTGTTGCCGGGCGTGGCGTAACGCCTTGATGAATTGAAAACGGCAAAAACCCTCTCCGATTGGTTTCGGAGAGGGTTTTTTTGTGCCCTTGGCAGGCGAATGCCAAGGTGCGTTCTCGGTTCAATTGCAGGTCGGCTCCACGTCATATCCAAGATAGTAATAATCTTCCCAGACGACACGCTGTCCATCCGAAACGCTGAAATTGACCCCTTCGGCCGTGAAGCAATAATCATATTGCAAGGCCGCCTCCGGCTCCTCGAGAGCCACGATGGCGAAGTTTGCCGGTTCAAGCCCGCTGATCGTGTAGAAGACATTTCCCTGCGCAAGGTTTTGCTCCGCGCGGTCAGGATGAAGTGCATGGCATCCCGAATCCGCACCCGCAGCGGAAGCCTCGGCGCGAGCCACGGCTTCCACTGCGACCGCTTGGCTTGCTGACCCTTCCGTGACCAGCCAGACCTTGCGGGGCAGGCTGGCAAACGGTGATTTTACCGCGATGCAATTGCCGTCGATCCAGCCGAACCCGGCAACGGGTCCGCCCTCCGGCATGGCCGACGGGGTCGTGCAGGACGCCGCCAGCAGCGCAGCGCCGATGGCTGCCGCTGTCCAGCAACGGTTCGATGGCCGGTCAGCGCCCATTATGAGACCAATGCGGCGCATCTGTCTTGAGCTTCTTGACACCGTAAGTATCGCCGATCGCGTGAAGCACGGTATTGGCGTTGACGTTGGTCATGTACTGCACCTCGACGCTCTGTCCCTGCTTGTTCTTCACCTTGATCTTGCCGGTCCAGGTGATGGTCATGTCGATCGCGGTGCCGGCGATATGATTGCTTGTCAGCGATGGTGCGACACTGCTGCGTGGAGGTACGGCGAGACCGAAACCGTCCACCATCTCCTTGGCACCCGCTTTGCTCTTGGCCGGATCGCCATGATCCCATTCGATGTCCACCCCGGCCTTCTTGGTGGCATCGGAGGGCTTTGCCTTGCCGAGCGCGATCTTCCACGACCAGTGGAACAGGTAGGCGCGCTTGTCGCTGGGCTTTGTTGCGGTCACCTTGACCGTTGCACCAGCATCCTCAAGCGCCTTGATGAATTCCTTGGCCTTGAGTTTGAAGCCTGCCTCCAGATCGTCAATGCTGGAACTGTTCTTGGCGTGACTGTCCGCCCACGTCACCCAGGACTTTCCGCTCTTCGTCGCCATACCATCCCCCTTGTCACAACACGAACGCGCCAGAAACCGGGCGTTGGAGCGCAACAGGTCCGCGACTCTTCCCCCGTGTGGCATACTGGTATCTGTTCAATCAAAGTCTGGCAATGCGTTGCCGGTCCACGGATACTTTGACTGGTCAGAAACGGACAAGCAGGTTGCTTCGTCTCACGCCATCACTATTTGTCATATT
>DAIQNP010000166.1:0-6402 GCA_036788335.1 Erythrobacter sp. | reverse complement strand
CCTGCTGCATGTTGTTGGCGATGTCATAGCCCTTGTCGGTGCCGTAGCCCTTGATCACCGGGGTCATCAGCCCGATCAGCATGTCGGCCTGCTCGCGCTCTTCCTCGGTCTGGGCCTTGTGGGTGAGATCGACCTGCAAGGCGCCCCACAGGCACAGCGCGCGCATCCCTTCGTTGAACACCTTGGCATCCATCAGCATCCGGCGCACATCGGGGTGGACGAAGATCGGGTCGGCCTTGGCCTCGGGTTCGGCCGGGCCGGACAGCGCGCGGCCCTGACGCCGGTCGAGCGCATAGGTCACCGCGTTCTGGTAAGCGACTTCAGCCTGCGCCAGCCCCTGAAGGCCGACGCCGAGACGGGCGGCGTTCATCATGATGAACATCGCGGCGAGGCCCTTGTTCTCCTCGCCCACCAGCCAACCGGTCGCGCCGTCATAATTGAGCAGGCAGGTCGAATTGCCGTGAATGCCCATCTTCTTCTCGATCGATCCGCAGGTCACGCCATTGCGCTCCGCCGGGTTGCCATCCGCGTCGAGGATGAACTTGGGGACGATGAACAGCGAGATGCCCTTGGTCGAATCCGGCGCGCCGGGGGTCTTGGCCAGCACCAGATGGATGATGTTGCTGGTTAGGTCATGTTCGCCCGCCGAAATGAAGATCTTGGTGCCGGTGATCGCATAGGAGCCGTCGCCGTTCGGAACCGCCTTGGTGCGGATCATGCCGAGATCGGTGCCGCAATGCGGTTCGGTCAGGTTCATGGTGCCCGACCACTCGCCCGAGATCATCTTGGGAACATACATCGCCTTCTGCTCGTCCGAGCCCTTGGCCAGGATCGCCGAGATCGCGCCGTTGGTGAGGCCGGGATACATGGCGAAGGCCTGATTGGCGGTGCCGGTGTATTCCTCCAGCACGAAGCCGAGCACATGCGGCATCCCCTGCCCGCCGAATTCCTCCGGCTGGGAAAGCGTACCCCAACCGCTTTCAACGTAGGCCTGATAGGCTTCCTTGAAACCCGGCGGCGTGGTGACCGAGCCGTCTTCGTGCCGGGTGCAACCGTGTTCGTCGCCGATCTGGTTGATCGGCGCCAGCACTTCGGCGCAGAACTTGCCGGCTTCGTTGATCACGGTGTCGATCATGTCGGGCGTCGCGTTCTCGAAGCCTGGCAGGTTGCCGTAGCTCGCCAGATCGAGCACTTCGTTGACGATGAAGCGCGTGTCGCGGGTGGGGGCGGTGTAGGTCGGCATCACTAAATCCCTTTGGTGAGCATGGGTTGCATCGGGGTCGTCGTCAGTTCGCGGATCGGGTCAGCGCAGGTTGAGCTTCTCGATCTCGCCAACGAAATCGGTCAATTCCTTGATCGAGGAATCGATGTCGGCGAGCTGGGCCTTGAGCTTGGCGATATGCGTGCGGCATTTCTCGATCGTGACGCGGCGCTGTTCGACCCGGCCGTCGTCGAGATCGTAGAGGTCGATCATTTCGCGGATCTCGGTCAGGCTGAAGCCGACATTCTTGGCGCGCATGATCCACGCAAGCCGTGCGCGGTCGCGCTTGGAATAGACGCGGGTCAGGCCCAGTCGCGCCGGGTTGATCAGCCCTTCGTCCTCGTAGAAGCGCAGCGCCCGGGCCGTGCAGCCGAATTCGCTGGTGAGGTCGGAGATGGTGAACTGTTCGCGGGCGTGCTTGTCCGGACGGTCAAGATGCGCGCCGTTGCGGCGCGGTTCGGTTGCGACAGCGGCGTCAGGGCCGGGAGCGGTGCGGGCGGGTGCGGAAGCCATGCCTGCGTGATACCTTACCCTTACGTGAGCGTCAACTCTTGACCTTAACGAGAGGGCGCTCCGCGACGCCCTCGCCCGCCGAAGTGCCAGCAACCCGGCGGTAAAAGCAGGAACGCGCCCCGGTGTGGCAGGTCGGCCCGGCGGGGCGAGCGCGAACCACCAGCGCATCCTGATCGCAGTCGACCAGCACCTCCTCGACTTCGAGCACGTTGCCCGAGGTCTCCCCCTTCATCCACAAGGCCCCGCGCGACCGCGACCAGAAGTGCACACGCCCGGTGTCGAGCGTGCAGGCCAGCGCTTCGGCATTCATGTGGGCCACCACCAGCACCGCATTGTCGGCGGCATCGACCACCACAGCGGTCAGCAATCCGGCCGAATCATACTTCGGGGCGAAGCGCAGCCCATGCTCGCGTTGATGGGTGTTCAAGGTTTCGGTGGTCACACACTGGCTCCGGCGAAATCGACAGCAGATTGCGCCACACCACCCCTCTGAGAGCGGATTGTGGCGGCAAGGCACGCGACATAATCAAAATGTTGCATATTGACCACATGACCACGAAAAAAACCGGACGGCGTGCGGTTTGGGCTTCCGCACCAACCGGGCTGATGGAACACATGGCGCAGACGTCTGCAAGGGTGTCTCAACTGGACAATGGCACCGCCCGGTGCCGGGTTCAGGGGGTGACCGGGACGCAAGCTGGCAGCGGGGTGCCAGCGCGACCGGTCGAACGATGAGGGACAGGGTCCGGATGGCCAAGTTAGGGGGTGGCCATCCTCAGTTCGCAAGAACGGACCCACATCGTTTCGTCACGTGGCGCCCGGGGTCTTAACGGCCCCGGGCGTTATGTTTTGAGACGCAGCACAGCGCGGCCCTGAAGCGCCCGGTTGGTCCACCCGCGCAAAGCAGGCGATCGCAATTTCCGCCGCGCCAGCCTCCCGCAAAGCCGCCATGCAAGCCCCGGTGGTTGCCCCGCTGGTCAGCACGTCGTCGACCACGATGATGTCGCGCCCGGCGATCCGGCTGCGCCAACGCGAACTGACGACGATCGCCCCTTTGAGCATCGCCTCACGCGCATCCCGCCCTAACCCGCCCAGGCTCGGCGTGCGCTTGACGCGGCGCAGGGCATCGACCGCCAATTCTCCCTTGCCCAGTCGTTCAAGCTCGCCCGCCAGCAAGGCCGCCTGATTGTAACCGCGCTGCCACAGCCGCCAGCGGTGGAGCGGTACCGGCACCAGCAGCGGCGGCGGTCGGCCGGGATCGGGCACCGGCAGCCGCGCCGCCATCAAGCGCCCGAGCAGCCGGGCCAGCGCAATCCGCCCGCCATGCTTGAACGTCAGCACCAGCTTGCGCGATGTCTCGGTGTAGAGCGTTGCGGCATGGACCAGCCCGTCATCCGCGAGCGGGGCGAGGTCGAGCGTTTCCCAGCACGGCGCGCACAGTCCGTCCTGATCCCGCAAGGCCGCCCCGCACGAAGGGCAGCGCGGCGGGTAGATCAGGTCGACCACCGGTTTCACGCCCTCGGCAAGATGCGACCCCCAGCCCATTGCGCGCAGTCTGCACCTCTTGCGCTCGCCCGGCAAGCGCGGCACTGCGCGCGCCATGTCGCAGCCCAACGTCCCCCGCATCTTCAACCCGCAGCGTGCCGCCCGGCGCTTCCATCGCGCAATTGCCCGGCGGCAGCATGCGGATTTTGCCCGTTTTATCGCCGACGACATGATCGAGGACGTGACCGAGCGCCTCGGCTTCCTGCGCCACACGGCGAGCCGGGCGCTGGTGCTGGGCGACCGGACCGGCGATCTGGCGGCGCATCTGCGCGCTCGGGGTGCCGCAATCGACGCCCCCGGCATCATCGACCTCGAAGCCCCGCTGGCCTCGTCCGGATACGATACCATCGCCGTGCTGGGCCTGCTCGATGCGGTCAACGACCTGCCCGGCGCGCTGATCCACCTGCGCAATGCCGCTGCGCCCGGCGGGTTGATCATCGCCAGCTTCGTCGCCGGGCAGAGCCTTCCGGCCTTGCGCGCCGCGATGATGGCGGCCGAGCCGGACCGGCCGGCGGCCCGCATCCATCCGCTGGTCGATCACCGGGCAGCGCCGCAACTGCTTCAGCGCGCCGGGTGGAAGGACCCGGTGGTCGACAGCCACACGCTGACGGTCCGCTATGCCGGGCTTGACCGGTTGGTGGCCGATCTGCGCGACGAGGGCCTCGGCAACGCGCTGGCCAAGCCCGCCGCGCCGCTCGGCAAAGCCGCCCGCGCCCGCGCCCGCGCCGCCTTTGCCGCCCTGGCAGAGGCCGATGGCAAGACCGCCGAAAGCTTCGAGATTGTCACCCTCACCGGGCGGAGATCGCTCGCCGGAACCTAAGCCTTTGCGAGCGCCGCTTGGGCTGCTGCCAGTCTCGCAATCGGCACGCGGTAGGGCGAGGCGCTGACGTAATCGAGCCCGACCTTCTCGCAGAAGGCAATGCTCGCCGGGTCGCCGCCATGTTCGCCGCAGATTCCCAGCTTGATGTCGGGCCGTGTCGCCCTGCCCCGCTCCGCCGCCAGTTCGACCAGTTGGCCGACACCCTCGATGTCCAGGCTGACGAAGGGATCGCGCGGGAAGATGCCCTTGTCGACATAGACCGACAGGAACCGCGCCGCATCGTCGCGCGACACGCCCAGCGTGGTCTGGGTCAGGTCATTGGTGCCGAAGCTGAAGAACGCGCCTTCTTCCGCGATCTCGCCCGCCATCAGCGCCGCGCGCGGCAGTTCGATCATCGTGCCGACAAGGTATGCGACCCGCGTGCCGACCTCGGCGAACACGGCTTCGGCCACCCGGTCGACCAGCGCGCGCAGGATCGCCAGTTCGCGCTTGGTCGCGACCAGCGGGATCATGATCTCGGGCAGCGGCGCCTCGCCGCTGGAGGCCTGCACCGCGCACACCGCTTCGAAGATCGCGCGCGCCTGCATCTCGTAGATTTCGGGATAGGTGATGCCGAGGCGGCACCCGCGGTGGCCCAGCATCGGGTTGAACTCGTGCAACTCGTTCGCCCGGCGCTTCAGGTGATCGACCCCCAGCCCGGTCGCATCGGCGAGTTCGGCGAAGTCCTCGTCCGCGTGCGGCAGGAATTCGTGCAGCGGCGGATCGAGCAGCCGGATCGTGCATGGCAGCCCCGCCATCACCTCGAAGATCGCGGTGAAATCGGCGCGTTGTTCGGGCAGCAGCTGGTCGAGCGCGCGCCTGCGTCCCGTCTCGTCCTCGGCCAGAATCATCTGGCGGACCAGAGAGATACGCGAGGCTTCGAAGAACATGTGTTCGGTCCGGCACAGCCCTATGCCTTCCGCGCCGAACTGCCGTGCCATACGGCAATCCTCGGGGGTTTCGGCATTGGTGCGCACGCCCATCCGCCGGATCTCGTCGGCCCACACCATCAGCGTGCCGAAATCGCCCGCCAGTTCCGGCTCGACCGTGGGGACGATGCCGAGCATCACCTGTCCCATCGCCCCGTCGAGCGTGATCGCATCGCCCTCCTTCAATTCGGTGGTGCCGATCCGCAGCGTGCGGGTGGCCCGGTCGATCGAGACCGCGCCCGCGCCCGAGACACAGGGCCGCCCCATCCCGCGCGCCACCACCGCCGCGTGTGACGTCATGCCGCCACGCGCCGTCAGGATCCCCTGCGCCGCGTGCATCCCGTGAATGTCCTCCGGGCTGGTTTCGACCCGCACCAGAATCACCTTCTCGCCGCGCCCGGCCCATTGTTCGGCCGTATCGGCATCGAGCACGATCTTGCCCGCCGCCGCGCCGGGCGAGGCTGGCAGTCCGATGGTCAGCACGTTCCGCTCCGCCTTGGGGTCGAGCGTCGGGTGGAGCAGCTGGTCCAATGCCATCGGATCGACCCGCCGCACCGCTTCGCTGGTGTCGATCAGGCCTTCTGCGACCATGTCGGCCGCCATCTTCAGCGCGGCCTTGGCGGTGCGCTTGCCCGAACGGGTCTGCAGCATCCACAGCTTGCCGCGTTCGACCGTGAATTCAATGTCCTGCATGTCCCTGTAATGACGTTCCAGCAGGTCGAACACGCGCGCCAGTTCGCCGTAGGCTTCAGGCAGCGCCTCTTCCATGCTGAGCGGCTTGGCCCCCGCTTTCTCGCGCGCCGCCGTGGTGAGGTATTGCGGCGTGCGGATGCCCGCGACCACGTCCTCGCCCTGCGCGTTGATCAGGTATTCGCCGTAGTAGGCGCGCTCGCCGGTCGCCGGATCGCGGGTGAAGGCGACCCCTGTGGCGCTTGTGTCGCCCATGTTGCCGAACACCATCGCCTGGACGTTGACCGCGGTGCCCCAGTCGCCGGGAATGTCGTTCAACCGGCGGTAGACCTTGGCGCGGTCGCTGTCCCAACTGTCGAACACCGCGCGGATCGCGCCCCACAGCTGCTCCTGCACATCCTGCGGAAAGGGACGGCCGAGTTCCTGCTCGACAATGCCCTTGAACTCGCTGACCAGCGCCTGCCAGTCTTCGGATGTCATCTCGGTATCGTTGTAGAAGCCCTTGTCTTCCTTGACGATCTCCAGCGCTTCCTCGAACAGCCCATGATCGAGGCCGAGCACCACGTCGGAATACATCTGGATGAAACGGCGATACGAATCCCAGG
>DAIQNP010000165.1:0-6409 GCA_036788335.1 Erythrobacter sp. | reverse complement strand
CGGCGATTATGCCCAGCGGCTGGGCTGGCTGACCGGATTCGGCGGCTCGGCCGGGTTTGCCGCAGTGACGCTGGACACGGCCGCGATCTTTGTCGACGGGCGCTACACCGTGCAGGTGCGCGAGCAGGTCGACGAGACACTGTTCGATTACAAGAGCGTGCCTGCCGATACTCTCGGCGGCTGGCTGGCCGAAGTGTGCGAGAGCGGCGCAAAAATTGCCTACGACCCGTGGCTCCACACCTGGAAATGGGTTGCGGCGCTGGAAGCGCAGGTCGGTCCCAGGGGCATCACGCTGGTGCCCGCCGACAGCAATCCGATCGACGCGGTGTGGGCCGATCGCCCTGCACCCTCGGCAGCGGCGGCGATCGTGCATGACGATGCGCGCGCCGGGCAGTCCTCCGCCGAAAAGCGCGCCGCCGTCGCCGACTGGCTGACGCGCGAAGGGCATGACGCGGTGGTGATCCCGGCGCTCGACTCGATCGCGTGGCTGCTCAACATCCGCGGCGCGGACGTTTCGCACACGCCGGTGGCGCTGTCCTTTGTGATCGCGCACAAGGACGGCAGCGCGGAACTGTTCATCGCGCCCGAAAAGGTGACGCCCGAACTCACCCGCCATCTGGGCAACGCGGTGACGATCCGTGAGCGGGACGCGTTCGAAGGCGCCTTGGGCGAGCTGGCGGGCAAGAGCGTCGCACTCGATCCCGAATTCGCGGTGGTCGGGATTGCGCAGGGCTTGCGCGCAGGAGGCGCGACCTTCGTGTTCAAGCAGGACCCGACGATCCTTGCCAAGGCGGTCAAGAACGCGGTCGAACAACAGGGCCACCGCGATGCGCAGGCGCGCGACGGGGCGGCGGTGTCGCGCTTCCTGCGCTGGCTGGAGATCGAAGCGCCGGGGGGCGGGGTCGACGAACTGGCCGCCGCCGCGCGCCTGCAAGCCTTCCGCGAAGAGGACGCGACCCTGCGCGACCTCAGCTTCGACACCATTTCGGCGGCCGCCGGCCATGCCGCGCTGCCGCACTACAAGGTCGACGAGGACAGCAACATCCCGATCCCGCCGGGCTCGATCTACCTCGTCGATTCGGGCGGGCAATATGCCGACGAATCCGGCAGCGGCACGACCGACATCACCCGCACCGTCTGGATCGGAACGCCCGATGGCCTGGGCAAGCCCACCGCCGAAATGCGCGAGCGCTTCACCCGTGTGCTCAAGGGCCACATCCAGCTGGCTCAGGCGGTGTTTCCGCAAGGCACTGTCGGCGGCCAGCTCGACGTGCTGGCGCGGCAATATCTGTGGGAAGCGGGGGTCGATTACGCCCACGGCACCGGCCACGGCGTCGGCAGTTTCCTCGGCGTCCACGAAGGACCGCAGCGGATTGCAAAACCATCGGGCGGGCAGGCGGGCACCGGGCAGGAACTGCTGGCCGGCATGATCCTCTCGAACGAGCCGGGCTATTACAAGCCGGGCGCCTTCGGCATCCGGATCGAAAACCTGGTGCTGGTGAAGGACACCGACATCGCGGGCGCGGAAGGGCGCTTCCTCGGCTTCGAGACGCTGACTTACGTGCCGCTCGACCGCAGGCTGATCGAAAAGGACCTGCTGACAGCGGGCGAAATCGCGTGGGTCGACGATTACCACGCCCGCACCCGGATGCTGCTGGCCGAGCGGCTGGAGGGCGAGGATCGCGCCTGGCTGGAGCGTGAGACCGCGCCCCTGTAGGGCTTGTTGGATCGGCTTTGTTCTATTAATGTTCCGGTTATCCCGAGTCGCGCTGGGCGGCCTGGGCAGTGGGAGGAACTCGCATGATCGGCTACGTCACCCTTGGCACCAACGACCTGCCGCGCGCAGCGGCCTTTTACGATTCGATCGCGGCACATTTCGGCGTCGGGCGGATGATGGATACCGAAGCCTTCATCGCCTGGGGCGAATGGGGCGCCGGCACCGGGATCGGGCTGACCAAGCCTTTCGACGGTGAGCCTGCCACCGTCGGCAACGGCGTGATGGTCGCGCTTGAGGTGAAGACCCCCGATGATGTCGATGCGGTTTACGCCGCTGCCTTGGCCGCTGGCGGCACTGATGAAGGCGCGCCCGGTCCGCGCGGCGAAGACGGCTTCTACGCCGCCTATTTCCGCGATCCCGATGGCAACAAGCTCAACGCCTTCTGCATGGTTCCGCCCGAACAGGCCCCGGAATGAGCGCGCCCCGGCTCGACGAGCGGTTTGTCCATCTCGGGCTGGGCGCGGTGGCCGAAACGCTCCCGCCCTTCACCGGGATGGAATGGTACGCGGACTACGGCGTCCGGGCAAAGCCTGACGGCGCGGAGGGGCGGCTGGTGTCGCAATACACCTTCACCGAGAGCTGGACCTCGTGGGAAATGCATCCGGCAGGCGCGGAAGTGGTGATCTGCACCGCGGGCGCGATGGTGCTGGTGCAGGAGTTTCCGGACGGGACGTGCAAGCAGGTCGCGCTGGCTGCCGGAGAATATGCGATCAACCCGCCCGGCGTGTGGCACACTGCCGATGTCGCCGAACCCGCCACCGCGATCTTCATCACTGCTGGCGAGGGGACCGAGCACCGTCCGCGATAGTCCCCGCCTGACCCTGTGCCGAAGGGGGGCTGCCCGCCCGGATCGCGGCCGGGTGTTTGATCCCGATCAAGCCTACATCGACAGGCCGGTTTTCGATGTGTAAAGATGGAAGGATGAATCAAACGCCCGACACACCCCTGCTCGATCTGGTCGATACCCCCAACGATCTGCGCCGCCTCAAGCCCGAACAGCTCCGCCAGCTTGCCGATGAACTGCGTACCGAGATGATCGACGCGGTCAGCACCTCGGGCGGGCATCTCGGCTCGGGGCTGGGCGTGGTCGAACTGACCGTGGCGATCCACTATGTGTTCAACACGCCGGACGACAAGCTGGTGTGGGATGTCGGCCACCAGTGCTATCCGCACAAGATCATCACCGGGCGGCGCGACCGGATCCGCACGCTGCGCCAGGGCGGCGGCCTCAGCGGCTTCACCAAGCGGTCCGAAAGCGAATATGACCCGTTCGGCGCGGCGCATTCCTCGACCTCGATCTCGGCGGCGCTGGGCTTTGCCATCGCCAACAAGCTGCAAGGGCGCAGCGGACGCGGTATCGCGGTGATCGGCGACGGCGCGATGAGCGCCGGCATGGCCTATGAGGCGATGAACAACGCCTCCCAGGCCGGAAACCGCCTCGTGGTGATCCTCAACGACAACGACATGTCGATCGCGCCGCCGGTGGGCGGGCTGTCGGCCTATCTGGCGCGGATGGTGTCATCGAGCGAATATCTCGGCATCCGCAGCCTCGCCAGCCGCGTGATCCAGAAGATGAGCCGCCGGATGCACGACGCCGTCGGCAAGGCGGAGGAATTCACCCGCGGCCTCGTCACCGGCGGGACGCTGTTCGAGGAGCTGGGCTTCTACTATGTCGGGCCAATCGACGGCCACAATCTCGACCACCTGCTCCCGGTTCTGGAAAACGTGCGCGACACCTCCGAAGGTCCGGTGCTGATCCATGTCGTCACCGAGAAGGGCAAGGGCTATGCCCCGGCCGAAAACAGCGCCGACAAGTATCACGGCGTGCCCAAGTTCAACGTCATCACCGGCGAAAAGTCCAAGAGCGCGCCCGGCGCCCCGGCCTATCAGGACGTGTTCGGACTGACCCTGGCCAAGCTGGCGGAAACCGACAACCGCATCTGCGCGATCACCGCCGCCATGCCTTCGGGCACCGGGGTCGACAAGTTTGCCAAGGCGCACCCCACCCGCACCTTCGATGTCGGCATTGCCGAACAGCACGCCGTGACCTTCGCGGCCGGGCTTGCGGCAGAGGGAATGCGCCCGTTCGCGGCGATCTACTCCACCTTCCTCCAGCGCGCCTATGATCAGGTGGTGCATGATGTGTGCATCCAGAACCTGCCGGTCCGTTTCGCGATCGACCGCGCGGGGCTGGTCGGTGCCGACGGGGCGACCCACGCGGGCAGCTTCGACGTTACCTATTTGGCCACTCTGCCCAACATGGTGGTGATGGCCGCTGCGGACGAGGCCGAGCTGGTCCACATGACCTATACCGCCGCCGAATACGACGCCGGGCCGATCGCCTTCCGCTACCCGCGCGGCAATGGCACCGGGGTGCCGCTGCCCGAAGTGCCGGTGAAGCTCGAAATCGGCAAGGGCCGGGTCGTGCGTGAAGGCACCAAGGTCGCAATCCTGTCACTGGGCGCACGGCTCGAAGAAGCCAAGAAGGCCGCCGACATGCTCGAGGCCAAGGGGCTGTCGACCACGGTCGCCGACATGCGATTCGCCAAGCCGCTCGACGAAGACCTGATCGCCCGGCTGATGCGCACCCACGAAGTGGTGGTCACGGTCGAGGAAGGCGCGATCGGCGGATTGGGCGCGCATGTGCTGACCTATGCCAGCGACACCGGCCTGACCGACAGCGGGTTGAAGGTCCGCACCCTGCGCCTGCCCGACACCTTCATCGATCACGACGACCCGATGAAGCAGTATGACGAGGCGGGCCTCAACGCGCCGCAAATCGTCGATACGGTGCTGAAGGCGCTGAAGCACAACAGCGCGGGCGTCGGGGCGGAAGAGGCGCGAGCTTAACGGCCCCGCGCAGATGGGCGACCTGCTCGGCGTTCCGCAATGGGCGGCGGCGACGGGGTTCGTCGTGGCGGGCCTTGCGATCTGGATCGCTATTGGTTTCTGGCTCACTCGCCGGGCGCATCGCCGGGTCGCAGAGCGGCGCAACAATCCCACGGAGGCGGAATTCCTCGCCATGATGGCGCAGGACTGTTCGCCCGAGGCAGCGCAATTCCTGTGGGATCAGGCGGCTCCCTATGTCGCGCCGCGCCTGACGCCGCACCCCGATGACCTGCTGATCGGCGATTTGTGCATCGACGATGACGACATCGACATGGACTGGCCGCGCGACTGGGCCAGAGAACAGGGCTTGGTCGAGGACGACTTGCCCGACTGGCCGAAGGGCTGGCCGCTGACGGTGCACAACTTCGCGCGCTGGCTTGATCTGAGCCGATCCGGCGCGGGGGGCTCTACCGTGGACGGGTGATGATCAGTGCTTCAGTGGCTTTGGGCGGTGCGGCTGCAGCGCCGCCTTCCGGCGGAGCGGGTTGCAAGATAACTCCTGCGGGCACGGTCTCTGCGTGCGCTTCCTCCTCCGCCACCTCGCCCTTCAGTGCCGCGATCTCGCGTTCGCGGCGCGCCAGATAGGTGTCCCGGCGCTGGGCATAGGGATCGTCCGAGGCCCGGATCTGCGCGAGCTCGGCGTCCACCGCCAACCGCGCGTCCAGCCCGTTGACGGTGAAATAGGGCAGCACATATTCCCACGTACTGAACGGCTTGCCCACCGCCAGCGGCAGCAGCAACTGGTCGAGCGTGCTGCCGATCACATCGCGCACCGTGGTCGCGCCGGTCACCGGCAGGTAAAGGTATGGCCCCGGCCCGACTCCATAGAACCCCGCCGTGTTGGCGAACCCGTTGCGGCGATAGGGCAAGTCCACCGCAGGGCGCTCGGCAATGTCGAACAACCCGCCGACGCCCACCGTCGAATTGATCGCCAGCCGTCCCAGCGTTTCGAACGCCTTGCCGACCTTGCCTTGCAGCAGGAAGTTCAAGGCATTGCTCGGCTCGCCCAGGTTGCGCACCACATTGCCGAGCCCGTCGCGGAGCGGTTCGGGCAAGCCGTCGCGATAGGCATAGGCGAGCGGTTCGATCAGCGCCGCGTCGATCTCCTGCGTGATGCGGTAGCTTTCGGCGTTGATCCGTTCGATCGGATCGCGCTCGGGCGGGCCATAACTGCCCTCGACCACGATTGTGCCCGTCGGCTCGTCAGCATCGGGGGGAGCCGCTCCCGCCTCCTGCGGCGGCTCTTCGGCCTGAACCGTCTGGGCCAGCGACCATTGCTCCGTCACGATCTGCGGCCCGGCTGGCACGGGCAAGACGGCCGCCGATGCATGGAGCAACGGCGCGGACACGGCAAACAACGCAAGGCCCGGCATAGGCAATCTCCGTCGGACCCCGGGCCATCCTGCCCGGCCCGGCCGATAATGGCAAGAATTGCCCTTTGCCGGCAAGCGGGATAGCGAAGCTGCGCAACGCACACCGCAGGGCCAATTTCCCCGGGGGCAAGCACAGGAACCGCAACCGCCATGTCATTCCTCGCCATCACCCGCGACGGCCCCGTCATCACCCTCACCATCGACCGGGCCGAAAGCATGAACCCGCTCGGCGCACCGGGCGACGGGGATGCCTTCGCCAGCGCCTGCACCGCGATCAACCGCGACCTCGATCTGCGCTGCGTGATCCTGACCGGCGCGGGGCGCGCCTTCAGCGCGGGCGGCGATGTCAAGGCGATGCGCGACAAGACCG
>DAIQNP010000164.1:0-6455 GCA_036788335.1 Erythrobacter sp. | reverse complement strand
GCCGGGATCGCCCGCACCCGCAAGATTTTTGGAAAAGGATGAGAGCGATGGATAGCTCGACCGATCAGACGGAGATGACCGTGAACAAGCCGCCGCGTGCGCGCGTGTCGGATGCGATCGACACCGATAGCGCGCTTGCTAATTCAGCGCCGCGCAGCCGCGATTATCTCGACGGCTTCCTCGCTGCAAAGCCCGCGGAAGGCGGTGTCGGCGGCGATGGCAGCGACCTGCAAGCCGATGTGATCGCGGCATTGCGCGAGATCTTCGACCCGGAAATTCCGGTCAATATCTACGATCTCGGACTGATCTACGGGGTCGAGGTCGATGACAGCCGCGATGCCACTGTCACCATGACGCTGACGACGCCGCACTGCCCGGTCGCCGAATCGATGCCGGGCGAGATCGAGCTGCGCGTCTCCTCGGTGCCGGGGATTCGCGATGCCGAGGTGGTTCTGGTATGGGATCCACCGTGGGGGCCGCACAAGATGTCCGACGAAGCCCGGCTCGAATTGGGAATGCTGTAATGACCGAGACCACCACCAAGACGCGCGCCGCGCCCAAGGCTGCGGTGATCCTCACTCCCGGCGCCGAAGCCCGCATCGCCGATCTGATGGCAAAAGCTCCCAGCGAAGCCATCGGTGTGAAGCTGTCGACCCCGCGCCGGGGCTGTTCCGGCCTTGCCTACTCGGTCGATTACGTCACGACGGAAGCCAGGTTCGACGAGAAGATCGAAACGCCCGGCGGCATCTTCTATATCGACGGGGCCAGCGTGCTGTATCTGATCGGCAGCGTGATGGACTGGCGCGAGGACGACTTTACCGCCGGTTTCGTGTTCGAAAATCCCAACGCCAAGGGTGCCTGTGGCTGCGGCGAAAGCTTCATGGTATAGGCCGCTCATGCCGCCAGCCCGTGATCCCCTGCCCGATTCTTCCGCCGGTTCTCTGCTTGCAGCCGGACTGGGCCTCGTTGCGGTCCTGGCGATGGGCGCGATCATGGCGCGCAAACGACGCGGGAAGCCTGATGTGCGGCGACCTGCTTCCTTGAAGCAGTTGCTGCAAAAGCCCCCGGCGCCGCGGCGCAAGCCGCCCGAAGCCGGGCTCGCGGTGCCCGCCGTTCCTCCGACTGGTCCGATGCCGATCAGCGGCGGA
This sequence comes from Erythrobacter sp., assembly GCA_036788335.1. Classification (GTDB taxonomy): domain Bacteria; phylum Pseudomonadota; class Alphaproteobacteria; order Sphingomonadales; family Sphingomonadaceae; genus Erythrobacter. Next base: position 5,307 of record DAIQNP010000164.1, on the reverse strand, counting down.
GCAGCGGCTGCGCTGGATTTCGAGCGCGACTAGCGACGCTCCATGCCTGCCATTGTCGAACGAAACACGACGCTCACCTGACGAGACCTGGGATCGGGTCCGCACCTCGGCGCTGCTGCTGCATGTCGCCGCTCCGCTGATCCGCTTTACCCCCAAGGGCGAGACGCGTTTTCCCGATGTCTGGCAACCCGGCGAGTATCGCGCCTGGATGTGGCTGTACGGCCTTGTCCCGATCGGCTGGCAGGCTGTTGTCATCAGCACGCCTGACCCGCAGGGAGAGGCCCGCTTCGTCCGCGACAACGGCTATGGCCCGCTGATACGGCGCTGGGACCACTGGATCACCGTTGCGCCGGGCGCGAACGGCGGCACATGCTACACCGACCAGGTCACGATCGAGGCAGGAGCGCTTACCCCGCTGATCGCCGCTTTTGCCCGGGTGTTCTATGCCCATCGCCAGCGCCGGTGGCGGGCCCTGGCACAGACGGATTTCGCGGCGCTGAAAGCCTAGCGCCTCAGTCCTCCGCCGCAAGCCGTGCGATCAAGCGGCTTTCGAGCTCATCGACCTCGCCATCGGCCGCGATCATGGCTTCGAGCCATTCGTTCTCGGACTCGGTGATCGCTTCGCCCGCGACGGCGAGGGCGGTGTAGTCGGGGCCGCCCGAGCGCTTGCCGAACACCTTGCCGAAGTGGTTCGCGAATTTCGGAGCCTCGCGCACGACGCGGCCCATGAAGCGGCCGACGCTGGCGCTGTTGTCGGCGATGAAGCCTTCCAGTTCGCACCGGCGTTCGTGGGTCAGCTGCGCGTTTTGAAGCGTGAAGCCCCTCAGGTAATTGGTCACCCCGTCGATGAACAGGTCGTCCCACTCGGGCGCGTTCTCTTCGGCGAGGGTTTCGTCTTTCAACCGGAACAGCATCTCAGCATCGAACCGCGTGACTGCCGCCGGGCCGTGGCCGCCGACGGCGAAGATCACCCGGCGGATGATCCGGCACTCCGCCGCGCTGATGTGGGTTGCTGCCAGCTCGCCGCCGCAGCGGGTCGGGCCGGTGCCGGTCAGCACCTCGCGCTCGACCTGATCGAGCACGTAGTTCTTGAGCCGGTCGGGGGTGTTTTCGGCGCGTTCGAGGATGCGGACCATCGTTTCCAGCTCGACAAGGCTTTCCACCACGCCGTCATGGTCGATCTGCCCGATCAGCCAGGCTGCCTCGTCCTCGTCGCATTGCAGGCGCGGCGGAGTGCCGTTGAGTACGAACTCGCCGATCGCCTCGACGAAGAAGTCGCACCATTCGGGGCTGCGTGTCGTGAGCGCGTTGTTGATTGCGAACAGTGCCTCGGCCTCGACGCGGGTGATGATCCCGTCGCCCCAGCCTTCGCGGCGCAGCGCCAGCAGTTCCTCGGCGGAGACCCGTCCGTCGGCGGCGACTTGCTCGGCGAGCTTTGTGAATTGCGTGGTCATGTGGCTGGTCGAACCCCTGTTTGCGCGGGAGGACATGGCATGGTCAGCGTTAAGACCGCGTTACCGCTGCGCTTCAGCGGGCGACCTCGCGGATGCAGGCGGCGCGGTCGGCATCGGCCCCGCCCTGTCGCAGCCGCGCCTCGACATGGGCGGCGACCGGCTCGGCTCCGGGGGCGAGCGGGTAGAGGTAGATGTCGAGCACGCAGGCCCCGCCGGCGAATTGCAGCTTGCGCACATCGCCTTCGGCGAGGTCGATGCGCGGGGCACCGAAGCGGGCGGTGAGCGCGGCGGCCGGGCTGCCGATCACCCCGTCGAGCCCGGCGGCGGCCATCACCTGCGGTACGCGCACCACGCCTGCGCGGGCCACGGGAGCGGCGGCGGCATCGCGCACGTTCGGCACGCGCGGCCCGGCAGCACAGCCCGCCAGCGCCAGCGTGATGAGGATGACGGCGCCCGGATTGGAGTATGGCAGCTTCACGTCAACTCCTCCTCGGCCCTGACCCGGCGCAGCGTCAGGTGGGTTCCCGCCGCCGCCCCCAGCACCGGGGCTATGAAACCCGCGAGCGGCACCAGCATCATCCCGGCGATGACTGCACCCAGCATGAAACGCTCCAGCGGCGCGACCGGATTGCCGCGCAGATCGCTGCCGCAGTGCCGCAGCCACGCCATATCGGTCAGCTCGCGCCCCAGCAGCACCGCATTGACGGCAAGGAACACCAGCGCCGGGCCAATCCCGGTGACACTCACCGCCAGCGCCACCGGCAGCGCCAGCAGGTTGTAGCCCAGCGCGCGCATCAGGCCTCGGCTCGCCACGCTCACCTCGCGGCCCAGCGGCAGCGCCCGCGCGCTTCCCGCCAGCGCCGGATAGTGCCGCGCCTCGACCGCCGCCACGATTTCGTCGGCGAAGAACTGCAGCACCGCGAGCGCCACCACCCGGAACAACAGCCACATCGCCACCGGCACCAGCAGCACTGCCGCCAGACCGGCCCAGCCATCGCTCAGGCCCAGCTGTCCGGTCGCCTCGGTCAGCGCGAAGTAGAGCCCCACGCCCAGCCCGATGAACAGCGCCACAGTGATCGCGATGCTTTTGGCCGCAACCCGCAGCACCGCGCGGTCGGCAAGCTGGCCGAAGGCCTTGGCAAGGGCAGCAGGGACAGCGGACATGCGCGGTGCGATGGGGTGGCACGGCGGCGAAGTCAACGCACGAAGGCCGCCTCGCACACAGGCGCTTGGCGCGCGGGCCGAAGGCGGCTAGGCGGCGGGCAGTTTGCAGCCAAGGAACCGCCAGTGACCCAGACCAACCCGCCCCGCTACGACGTGATCGCCATCGGCAATGCCGTGGTCGACGTGATCGCCTCTTGCGAGGAGGAGCTGATCGACGAGCTGCAACTGAACCGCGGCGGGATGACCCTGATCGACGAAGCGCGCGCCGACGAGCTTTACGATGCCATGCCGCCCGCGCGCGAAATCTCCGGCGGCTCGGCGGCCAACACGCTCGCGGGGCTGGCCACGCTCGGCCTGCAATGCGCCTTCATCGGGCAGGTCGCCGACGACCAGCTGGGCAAGGTGTTCCGCCACGACATGCGCGCCACCGGGATCGATTTCGACACGCCCGCGCGCGACGGCGAACCTGCGACGGGCCGCGTGCTGATCTTCGTGACGCCCGATGGCGAGCGGACGATGAACACGTTCCTGGGTGCCGGGCAATACCTGCCCGCCGCCGCATTGGACGAGGAGCTGATCGCCAGCGGGGCGATCCTCTATCTCGAAGGCTACCTGTGGGATCCCGAAGAACCCCGCCGCGCCATGCGCCGCGCCATCGAAGTGGCACGCAATGCCGGGCGCAAGATCGCCTTCACCGCCAGTGAAAGCTTCGTGATCGACCGTCACGGCGACGATTTCCGCGCCATGATCGAAGATGGCGTGATCGACATCCTGTTCGTCAACGAAGGCGAACTGGCGACGCTGACGGGTGAAGCCGAGTTCGAGGCCGGCGTCGCGGCGGTGGCGGGCAAGGTCCCGGTGCTGGTCGCGACCCGTTCCGAAAAGGGCGCTATCGCGATTGCCTACGGGGAGCGCGCCGAAGTCGCCGCCGAGCCGGTCGCCAAGGTGATCGACACCACCGGCGCGGGCGACCAGTTCGCCGCCGGGTTCCTGTCGGGCTATGCCCGGGGAGAGCCGCTCGAACGCTGCTTGCGGCGCGGGGCGATCGCGGCTTCCGAAGTGATCGCCCATTACGGCCCGCGCCCGGAAGCCGACATGCAGGCGCTGATGGCGGAGAAGCTTTGATGCTGCCCGCTCGCCCCCCCGGGCGAGCATCCTCGGCGCTGTGTCAAGCCCTTCGGACTTGAGCGCCTGCGGGCGGGCGGTCGCCCTTGCGGCTGCGGTGCAGCCGTTGCGATGGTGCCTTGCGTTCAGGCAGCGCGCCGCTTTCCTGAAGCAGGAGACACATGAGACACTGTCCAGGACACGAAAACCGGCTGCATCCGGAAGGTGCTGTCAGGGTCGGGCGGACGATGCGAAAGAACCGGTTCGGCTGATGCCGGAGGGTGATGAGCCTAGTGCCTCGCATCCTCTGTAGGAAAGTGCGTCAATCCGGCACGTAGCCCGCATTGCGCAGCCGGATCATGTAGCCTGCAACGTCGCCCGCCTGCTTGGGGGTGAGATCGAAATCCATGTCCTCGGGATAATTGTGGGCGTCCGACAGCCAGGCCGCGAGCGGTTCGCGTGACATATTGCGCCGGTTGGCGATCGCCGCAAAGCTGGGTGCGTGCGGATTGGGCGACAGGAACGGCGGTTCGACCGCATGGCATCCCCCGCAGGCCGCCTCGACAAAGGCCGGCGCACGGGTATCGAGCGAAGCGCGCGCCGGGGTCGACGGGCGATCGGTCGGCACGGTCGCCTGACAGGCGGTCAGCACGCCAAGCGACGCGGCAAGGATGGCGAGGGAATGAAAGCGGGGCTGGGTCATGCTGCGCTTGTCCGCCTTTCGCGAGCAACCAACATTGATCGAGATCAATTTGTCGCAAGCCTTGCGATAGCACGCCAACGGGATGACCGCTTCCGGGGAGGGGTGTCGGTGAAGCGAGTGGCTGGAAGTGGGTGGTTAGCGGAAGGGCGGGTTTGAAATCGATGATGATCTAAAGAGAGCTCCGGCGCACCCCCAGATTTTGGCATCTTCAAGCCGACACGGTCGTTGCGCTCACTGGCGGCTTCCTCTTGATCGCTAGAAGCACGACAACAAGTCCGGCAAGGATTAGCGGTATCGTGAGCCATTGCCCCATCGACAGGCCGCTCGTAGCCGCAAGGTGAGCCAGTTGCTGATCTGGCTCGCGGAAAAACTCGTTTACGAAGCGAGAGATCCCCATGCCAAGGGTGAACACCCCCGCCAGCAGACCCGGACGATATCGCGCCCGCGTCAGCCAGAAAACAGCCATCATGATCACCAGCAATGCCAGGCCTTCGAGCCCTGCTTGGTAGAGCTGGCTCGGGTGACGCGGCAGTTGCGACGGATCGGTTGGAAAGATCATCGCCCACGGCACATCTGTGACCCGACCGTAGAGTTCACCGTTGACGAAGTTGGCGAGCCGCCCAAGCAGCATCCCCATCGGCACGCCTACTGCAACGTAATCTACCACGCGAATGAAATTGAGCTTATCGCGCCATGCGACCCATGCCATCGCCACCGTCACGCCGACCAGTCCACCGTGAAAGCTCATCCCTCCGTCCCAGAGCCGCAGCAGCTGCCACGAGACCAACCCTTCGCCTGAAAAATCCGTGAAGGCGCTGGGGATGCCTGTCTCGCCGCCAGTGTAGAAAACCACGTAGCCGAGCCGTCCGCCAAGCATCACCC
>DAIQNP010000163.1:0-6457 GCA_036788335.1 Erythrobacter sp. | reverse complement strand
ATAGGTGCCGATCCCGCCGCCCTTGCTGGCCAGCCAGACGTTTTCGTTCCAGGTGTTGACGATCCCTTCAAGGCTGTCCGACACCGAGTTCAGATAGCACGAAATCGGCAGGCCGCGGTGAGTGCCGCCGTTCGACAGCACCGGGGTCGCGGGCATGAACCACAGCCGCGAGATGTAATCATACAGCCGCTGGGCATGGGCCTGATCGTCGGCATAGGCATCGGCCACGCGGGCGAACAGGTCCTGATAATTCTCGCCCGGCAGCAGGTAGCGATCGGTCAGGGTTTCCTTGCCGAATTCGGTCAGCAGCGCGTCGCGGCTGTTGTCGGTGACGACGGTGAAACGCCGCGCGTTGACGGTCTTGCTGTCGATCCCGGCTGCCTTCTCGCCGGCGTCCTGGGCGGCCTCGGCCATCACGCTGGCCATCGCGCCAGCCAGCGCTTCGCCCGCTTTCGCGGCGATCAGCACGTCGGAGCCCGAATCGGGGGTAGTCATGGCCACGGCCTTTTCAGTTGTCGCCGGAGCCGCCACCGGGGCGCCCGCATCGGCATCGTTCAGCATTTCACCCGGCACGCTATCGCTCGCTTTGAATTCCATAATAGCCCCGCTTGTGTTCCCCGAATCGGATCGGCGCAAGCGCCAATGTTCCAATTCTGTTCTCTACCGGCCCGTCCACAGACTTGCCCACATGATGCCCCTCGGGTGGCCCACAGGCTTGTCCGCCCAGCCCCCCTCCGATTGCCGCTCTCCCCCCTGTTTCGCAGCGACTCCTCTCCCGTCTGCCCCGATCGGGGAGGAGAGAGGATCACCAAGGCTTGGGGGTCCGGTGGAAACCGAACCACTAGATGATGAATCAGCGCGGGACTCCCGTCAACGGCTGATTAACCCTCAATCGGCGGCGTGGGGGCCGACAGCGTCCGCCCGAAACCCGCGACGCGTGGACCAAGCTTGAGTCGCGGACCCCGCAAGCCCCAAATTGAATCTGTGAAGAAAAATATGGTGATTGAATCATTTGAATCCAGCCGTGAATCTTTTGCACGAGCGCGGGCATGTTTGTTGCGCAGGCCGGGCACCGCCGGGTTCCGGGATGGTGCGCGGCGCCGTCTCGCAGCGCCGTGGTGCATGATCGCCGCGCAGGCGACGACGCCTTTGCGGGCACATCCCTTCATCATGACGGGGCCTGACCCCGGATCACGTCCGGGGCGACGATGGAGAGGATGGCAGATTTCCACCCGGATAGCGCCATTGGCAGCGACCTGGCTTGATCCCGCAAGCAGACGGTCGCCCTCGCCGATCGCAATGAGAAGTCTTTGCGTCTTCCCGCACTTGAGCCAATCCTTGCCGCGCGCGAAAGCGGACGGGGCACAGGTGATCAGGCTTACATGTCCTCGAAATTCGGCTTGCGGCTTTCCATTCCTGCCATCACCGCCTCGATCTGGTTGCGGCTGCGCATGATGGCGTGCTGTTCGATGCTTTCTTCCAGCAGGATCGCATCGGTCTCGCGCTCGATCATCCGCGCCTGGAGCCGCTTGGCGGCGCGGATCGCGTGGGGATTGCGCTCCGCGATGGTCCGGGCGATTTCGGTTGCGCGGGCAAGCGGGTCTTCATCCAGCATGGTCGCCAGACCCAGCGCCTGCGCCTCGGCGCCGGTGAATTCGCGGTTGGTGTAGATCAATTCGCGCAGCACATCGTCGCGCACCAGCCCGCGCCACAGGGCATAGCCGCCCATGTCGGGCACCAGCCCCCACTTCATCTCCATGATCCCCATCCGGGTGGAGGGGTGGACGATGCGGATGTCGGCCCCGCTGGCGATTTGCAATCCGCCACCGAAGCACACCCCGTGGATCGCGGCGATGACCGGCACCGGCAGCTTGCGCCACTGCATCGCCACCTGCTGGAACTTGTTCGAATTGCCATAGGTGCGTTCGGTGATCGACGGTTCGTCAGGGGCCGGTTTTCCGGCGAAGCTGGCGGTGTCGAGCCCGGCGCAGAAGGCGCGGCCCTCCCCCGACAGGACCACGGCGCGCAGGCCCTTCATGCGTTGCAGCACGCTGCCGGCTTCGATGATGCGGGCGAACATCTGCGGGTCGAGTGCGTTCATCTTGTCGGCGCGGACCAGCCGCACCTGCGCTACCCCGTCATCGCCCAGCGTAATCGCGACCCGGTCATTGGTGGACATCGTTGCAGCTGCCGGCATGGTCGTCCCGTTTCGTTGCAGATTTCATTTTGTCGGTCTGCGAAACTGGCTGATCCCCGGTCACAAGTCCAGAGGCGAAGGCGCTCGGCCCGGGCGGCGCGTCGAGGTAATATCCGCCGTCGGGATGGGTGACGACGATCTTGGAGAGGCCGTAAGGCGCAAGCTTGGCCCGCACCCGCGCGATGTGCACCGCCACGCTGTTGGTCTCCGGTTCGAAATTGATGCGCCACACATCGGCCAGCAATTGCCTGCGGGTGACCCGTTCTCCGGGCTGCTGGGCGAGGCGCCAGAGCAGTTCGAACTCGCGCGGGTGAAGGCTCAGCCAGCGGTCCTCGACCCGGCCGTCGCGATGGACCAGATCCAGCGTCACATCACCGATCTCGCGGAACCGCGGGATCAGGGTGTCGCTGTCGGGAAACAGGTTTGGTGGATCGGTCGAAATCACAGGAGCCCCCCCGCTCGCATCGAATACACGGCTTCGTGCGTGAAGATGAGGTGATCGAGCAGCACGATGTCGAGCGCGCGGGCCACCTCGGAAAGCCGCCGGGTGGCAGCGATGTCGAACCCGCTCGGGCGGCAGTCCCCCGATGGATGGTTGTGGGCCAGCACCATGCCGCTGGCGCGCAGGCGCAAGGCATCCTCGAAGATTTCGCGCATCCGCAAGGACAGTTCGGCATGACCGCCGACGCCGAACTCGGCATCCCCCACGGGAAAGCGACCCGCGTTCATGAACACGGCATGGCCGCGTTCGCGGGTGGCGGGCGGGGCCAGCACGGTATTGCGCAGGAAGCCGATCAGCGCGCCCAGATGCACCTCGCGCGCATCGGCGACCGGCGTCTGCCATTTCTGCAAGGCGGCAAGCACCATGACGCGGCTATCTCAGCCACAGTCCGGCAGGACCCGCGCTGGTCCGCCAATTGCGATATTCGCCATAGGTGCGTTGTCGCCAAACGTGCCGCGACAGGCCCGCAAACATCAGGAACAGCTGGCAATAGGACGGGCCGACCGCAAGGATGACATAGGCAAGCGTGGACACCGTATCGACCATGCCGCGCACCACATGCGCGCTCATGGCGACCAGCTGGAACCCGGCCACCCACATCGGGTAATTGCGGTTGGCCGCCAGCGCGATCATCAGGAAGGCGGCGGCGGCCGCGCTGTCGAACAGCACGTAAAGCCAGACCGCGTGGACCAACAGCCCTCCGTCCAGCCCCGCCACGCGCGCGGTCACGACCGGCACGATGATCAGAGCGCCGAAGGCCAGCGCCATCGCGCGTTCCGGCGCTCCGCCAAGGCGCCACATCGCCAGCCCCAGCAAGAGACTGGCGATGTGCTGCGCGTCAGCACGATAGAGGTTGAGCCATTCGAGCATCCAGCTGCTCAGGCTGCGACGCGATCGCGCGATGCTGTTGCCGCGGCCACAGCGCTGTCGGGAACCACGGTCGGCAAGCCGCTATCGCCGGCCGCATGAACCTCGGCGACCTTGCTCAGTTCGGCGTGGACCCGCAGAAGGGTGGTCGACATTGCCAGCGCCTGGCTTTCCGCCTCGGTCAGCCGCATCAGCGCGCGCTGGCCGGTATGGACTTCGATTTCGGGGTTCTGGCGAGCGGTCAGCATCGCCTGCTTCAGCCGGGCCATCGCAATGATCGATTCGTCGGCCAGCGCTTCGGCTTCGCGGATCAGCTTCTTGAGGTTGTGGGCGTCGCTCATGGTACGGTCTTGCATGGTGGTCCTCCATGTGGCCCGGCGCTCACCCGGGGCCATTCAGTTCTGCCAAGGGGATGGTCGCCCTGCCGTCGGTCGCCTCGCTCAAAGCCACTGCAGCGGTCACGGTCAAAACAACGGCGGCAAGAATGCCGGCCGCGATCCCGACGATCGCCACGAGGCGGAACAAGACGGCATGGTCACCATCGAGCACCCCTGGGACAACCCTCGGCTCACCGGGCCTTAGCCATGGAGCCTGATCCACGAGGGGCAAAACATCGCCCATCACCAGTTGGCCGGGATCATCCTGACCCGGACATTCATCGACAAGCGGCCGCACGTTAATCTGCTTTTTGATGTATGCAGCTTCGCTGAAGTCCTTCAGAGAAGGTTCATACGTAATTCCCACCGGCCCGTTTTCGGACGGTTGATCGGCAGGATCAGGTGCAATCGTCGCGCGGTAATTTTCGACCAGTTCGCCCAGGCTATGCGCGCGGTAAATGTCCTTAAGGGTCCGGATATGCTGATTGATCCGGGTTTCGGAAACGCCCAGTTCCTGCGCGATCACCTTGATCGGGACGCGCCGGTCGATTCGCTCCATCACGGCCCGCTGCCTTTCGGTCAGCTGCCGCGAAGAGGCGCACGCCATGGGTTCCTCCATTCTGGGTTAACTTTCTTCTCTAACCTAGGTAACCCAGATTGGAGCCGATTGCTCCCATTGTCTTCAATGAAGATGATGAAAATTGGGCTATCGGACGCTATTTTCCAGGCCAAAGTTCTTCGAAATCAGGCCGCTGAACTGTTTATTCCAAGTGATTGCAAATATCTGCGGATATTGCGGGCTGCCTGACGCAGGCGCTGCTCGTTTTCGACCATGGCGATGCGCACATAGCCTTCGCCGTTCTCGCCGTAGCCCACACCGGGCGCGACCGCGACTTGCGCCTGGGTCAGCAGTTGCTTGGAAAATTCAAGGCTGCCCATCGATCGCAGCGCGGGCGGCAGCGGTGCCCAGGCAAACATCGAAGCCGGCGGCGGGGGAATGTCCCACCCGGCGCGGCCGAAGGCTTCGACCATGACATCGCGGCGCTTGCGATAAAGTTCGCGATTGGCCTCGACAATGTCCTGCGGGCCATTCAGCGCGGCACAGGCAGCAGCCTGGACCGGGGTGAAAGCCCCGTAATCCAGATAGGACTTTACCCGCGTCAGCGCGGCGATCAATTGCCGGTTGCCGACCGCAAAGCCCATCCGCCAGCCCGCCATCGAATAGGTCTTGGACATCGAAGTGAATTCGATCGCGACATCCTTGGCGCCCGGCACCTGCATGATCGACGGGGTCGGATTGCCGTCGAAATAAAGCTCGGAATAGGCAAGGTCGCTGACCACCCAGACCTGGTTCTCCTTCGCCCAGGCGACGAGGCGTTCATAGAAGGCGAGGTCGACAATCTCGGAGGTGGGGTTGGACGGATAGCTGACCACCAGCACACTGGGGCGCGGGACGGTGAAGTTCATCGCCCGTTCGAGCGATTCCCAGTAATGTTCGTCCGGTGTGGTCGGCACCGAACGGATCGTCGCGCCGGCAATGATGAAGCCGAAGGTGTGGATCGGGTAGGACGGGTTGGGCGCCAGCACCACATCGCCCGGAGCGATGATCGCGGTGGCGAGGCTGGACAGCCCCTCCTTCGATCCCATCGTCACCACCACCTCGGTTTCGGAATCCAGATCCACCCCGAAGCGGCGGGCATAATAGCCCGCCTGTGCGCGGCGCAGGCCGGGAATGCCCTTGGACTGCGAATAGCCGTGCGCATCAGGCTTGGCCGCAACCTCGCACAGCTTGTCGATGACGTGCTGCGGCGGGGGCTGATCGGGGTTGCCCATGCCCAGATCGATGATGTCCTGCCCTTCCAGCCGCGCGGCATGACGCATCGCATTGACCTCGGCGATCACATACGGGGGCATCCGCTTCATCCGGTAGAACTGATCATTCATCGCGTCTCGTCATCCTGCCTTATGCGCCGAACGTGTCATTGCGCGTGCTGTCTTCCCTAAGCCATTACTGGTCGCAGTGGGAAGGCGTATTCGCTAGACGGGGTTCGGTCCGGATTCTCCGGTCCGATCAGCCGGACGCGGGTGCGCACGCTGAAAGGCGCACGCCGACAGGCAAGGGGAATTAGTGGTCATGGACGACAACAAGCAGGACGCATCGGCAAGTGACACGTCGCTGGGCGCCTTCTTCGACATGCAGGGCGAAGCGATGCGCCAGATGTTTGCCGGGACATTCGGGGGCGCTCCGGGCGGCGATCTTGCGACGCTGATGCCCAAGGGGATCAACCCGGGCGAGCTCACCGAATGGGCCAGCGCCAGCACGCAGCTCCAGCAGCTGTGGCTCGATTTCGCGGCACATCAGGCCAGCAAGGCGGCCGAACAGGCGACCAAGGGCGCCAACCCGCTCGACCCGGCGCAATGGCTGGTGATCGCGCAAAGCATGGCCAGCCAGATGCCCAAGGGGATGATCGAGGCGCAGGCGAAGTTCGCGCAGGATTCGCTGCAATTGTGGCA
>DAIQNP010000162.1:0-6473 GCA_036788335.1 Erythrobacter sp. | reverse complement strand
CGGCGTGCAGGGGGGCTTGGTGGCGGGCTATCTCGATGATGTGATGGGCTATGCCTTTGTCGCAGCGACCGGCGGCGAACTCGCGCCGCTCAACCTCGACATTGCGATGAGCCTGATCCGCCTGATCCCCGAAGGCGCGACCATCATCGGCAAGGGCCGGGTGGTCAAAGCCGGGCGGCGCGTGGTGTTCCTCGAAGGTGAATTGCTGGGTGAGGACGGCACGATCTACGCCCGATCGACCTCGACCGCGCTTCCGACCCCGCGTCCGACGCCGACCAGCACCGGGATGGAATGATGGCGAAGACGCCCCATACCCCGGAGCAGCAGTCGGTCCGCGTGCTCAAGGTGGGCGAGCGGGTGCGGCATATCCTGTCCGAACTGCTCGCGCGCGGCGAGGTGCATGACGCTGTGGTGAGCGCGGCCAACATCTCGGTCACCGAGGTGCGGATGACCCCCGACCTGCGCCAGGCCGCCGCCTACATCAAGCCGCTGCTGGGCGCGGGCGAGGATGAGGTGGTCACCGCGCTGCGCCAGAACACCGCCTTCCTGCAACGCGAGGTGGCCAAGCGCCTCGGCCTCAAATTCGCGCCCAAGCTGCGGTTCCGCAAGGACGAAAGCTTTGCCGAGGCCGACCGGATCGAGGCGCTGCTGCGCGATCCCAAAGTGGCCAGAGACTTGGATGGGGATGAGGAGGAGTAATCCCCTCTACCTTGGCACCATCCGTGCCTTCAGCGTGATGTCGACCTTGTTGCCGACGATAAGCTGGTAGCTTTTCATCCCGTATTGCCGCCGGTCGATGGTGGTGGTGCCGGTGAAGCTGACCGGCTTTCCGGCTAGCGCCAACGGGTCGCCGTCGAAGGTTACGCTGAGCGTCTGAGGGCGGGTGACCCCGCGCGCGGTCAGTTCACCTTCCACCGTCCCGCGCGTCGGGCTGCTGAGCTTCAGCGAGCGACCGACGAAGCGCACCCGCGGATATTTCTCCACCCAGAAAAACTTGTCGCCGCGCAGCCGGTCCAGCGTCACATCGTCGGGCGCTTCGATCGCTGTCGCATCGAAGGTGACATCGATCACCGCGCGCTCGGGCGCGCCGGGCACGATGGTGACCACGCCCTCCATCCGCGGGAAGCGCGCGGTCTTGCTGGCGAGCCCGAAGAACGGCACTTTCGCCGAGACATTGCTGGCCGACCCGTCGAGCGTGTAGCGCAGCGGAGCGCCGACATTGGCGAGCGCGAACAATGCCAGGAATGGCACCAGAAGGTAACGGGGAAGGGCGATAAGGCGGGGCATCTCCACGACACTACGCATGAACCGGGCAAAAGGTTCAACCCCATCTCGCCGAGCGCAGGCCAATTGGTTAGTCAAGACGGCGATGGCCAAGCTTTACTTCTACTATTCCAGCATGAACGCCGGCAAATCGTCGGGCCTGTTGCAGGCCGATTTCAATTATCGCGAGCGCGGCATGGCGACGATGCTGTGGACCGCAGCGCATGATAGTCGCTCGGCCGGACGGATCGAAAGCCGCATCGGCCTGGGCGCGCCCGCCCATGTCTACCACCCCGATACCGACCTGTTCGCCGACGTCATGGCGGCACAGGCCGCAGGTGCGGTCGATTGCGTGCTGGTGGACGAGGCTCAGTTTCTCAGCCCCGCTCAAGTGTGGCAGCTCGCGCGTCTTGCCGACGAGGGCGGGATCCCGGTGCTGTGTTATGGCCTCCGCACCGATTTCCGCGGCGAGCTGTTCCCCGGCTCGACGGTGCTGCTCGGGATCGCGGATGCGCTGGTGGAGCTGAAGGCGGTGTGCCATTGCGGGCGCAAGGCGACCATGAACCTGCGGGTCGATGCGGACGGCGCGGCGGTGCGCGAAGGACAGCAGACCGAGATCGGCGGCAATGACCGCTATGTCGCGCTGTGCCGCCGCCACTTCACCCGGGCGCTTTCGTCCTGACGCGCTCTGCGGCCTATGGCTTTCGCCCCTGCGCGATCCTATCTGCCTCAGCATGACCGACACGCTCACGCTGATCCTGGTGCTGGCACCCGCCCTTATCATCGCCATCGTCTGCCACGAAGTCGCCCACGGCTTCATGGCGAACCTGCTGGGCGATCCCACCGCATCGGAAAGCGGGCGGCTGACGCTCAACCCGCTGCGCCATGTCGATCCGGTCGGCACGCTGCTGGTGCCGGGCGCGCTGGCGCTGTTCGGTGGGCCGGTGTTCGGCTGGGCCAAGCCGGTGCCGGTCAACCAGCGGCGGCTCAACAACCCGCGCTTCGGGATGATGGCGGTGGCGGCGGCCGGGCCTGGGAGCAACTTCGTGCTTGCGGGGGTTGGCGCGGTGCTGCTGGGGCTGGTGATGCCGACCGGGATCGGCTTCGGAGGTGATCCGGCGGCGGGTGCCTCGTTGCTGGTCGACCGGCTGGGGGAAACGCAGTGGCTGGCGACCGGCCTGTTCTACTTCATCCTCGTCAACATCTTCCTCGGCCTGTTCAACTTGTTGCCGATCCCGCCCTTCGACGGGTCGCACATCGTCGGCGGTCTGCTGCCGCGCGCGCTCAGGGCCGGGTGGGAGAAGTTGCAGGGCATCGGCATGGTGCTGCTGGTCGCGCTGATCGGCCTGAGCTGGGTGTTCGGCACGGCCTGGCTGGGCGCAGTTGTGATGCCGCCCGTGGCCTGGGCGATGGGGCTTTATCTGGGGTTGGCCGACTGGATCGCAGCGGCGATCGCCTGATCGTCGAGCGTCACCCGCTCGAACCACTGCGCCACCCGTGCGCGCTGGCCTTCGTCGAGGTGCAGGCCCAGTTTCGAGCGGCGCCACAATACGTCGTCGGCGCTGCGGGCATATTCGTGCATGACAAGATAGATTAGCTCGGCCGAGGTCAGTCCACCGCCGAAATGCTCGCCAAGATCGCTCAAGCTTTGCGCCTCGCCCAGCACCCGGTCGATGCGGGTACCATAGGCGCGGGCGAGGCGGTGGATCAGCGCGGGCGACAACTGCGGGCGTGCGGCCTGCTTGGCCGCGACGAAGCCTTCGAAATCGAGTCCCGGGATACTTCCGCCCGGCAGAGGCGCGGTTGCGGTCCATGACGGTCCGGTGACCCCCAGCTTTTCGAGCGCGTGTTCAGCCAGCTTGCGATAGGTGGTGATCTTGCCGCCGAACACGCTGAGGATCGCGGGCGCTGCGCCGTCGAGCCCGCAGTCGATCTCCAGCACATAGTCGCGCGTCACCGCCGAAGCGTCCGCCGCACGGTCGTCATGCAGCGGGCGCACCCCGGCATAGGCATGAACGGCAGAATCGGGCGTTATGTCGGCGGCGAGGTATTCGTTGACGCTGGCGCAGATATAGGCCGCCTCGTCTGCGTCCATTGCCACCGTCGCCGGATCACCCTCAAACGCCACGTCGGTGGTCCCTAGCAGGGTGAAGTCGCCTTCATAGGGGATCGCAAAGACGATCCGCCCGTCACGGTTCTGGAAGATATAGGCGTGCTCGCCCTCCCACAGGCGCGGCACGATCAGATGGCTGCCCTTGACCAGCCGCAATTGCGAGGCGTTGCGCGCCGGGAACGCCCGGCCCAGCACGGTCTCGACCCATGGCCCGGCGGCGTTGACCACCATCCGCGCGGTGATGCTGTGTGCGCCCAGCGGCCCCATCAGCCGGGCGTCCCAATGCTCCGTGTGGCGGCGCAGCGCGGTGCATTCGGTGCGGGTGCGGACCACAGCACCGCGCTTGGCGGCATCCACGGCGTTGAGCGCCACCAGCCGGGCATCCTCGACCCAGCAGTCAGAATATTCGAATCCGCGTGTCAGACGCGCATCGAGTAGCCCGGCATGGGGCGGGGCGGTCAGATCGACGCTGCGGGTCGCCGGCAGCAGTTTGCGCCCGCCCAGATGGTCGTACAGGAACAGCCCCAGCCGCAGCAGCCAGCGCGGGCGCAGCCCCTTGTCGTGCGGCAGCACGAAGCGCAGCGGCCAGATGATATGCGGGGCGATCCGCAGCAACCGCTCGCGCTCGATCAGGCTTTCGCGCACCAGCCGGAATTCGTAATGTTCGAGATAGCGCAGGCCCCCATGCACCAGTTTGGTCGAGGCGGACGAGGTCGCCCCCGCCAGATCGCCCTTTTCGACCAGACACACCGACAGCCCCCGCCCGGCGGCATCGCGCGCAATCCCGACGCCGTTGATCCCGCCGCCGATCACGAGCAGATCGAAATCTTCAGGTCCGATGGTGTCCATGTGTTTCCGACTTGGCGATTTGCACGCGGCTTGGCTAGGGGCGAGCGATGAATGACAGTTTGAAACCCCCCTCGCGGCAACCCCTGTCCGGCTGGCTGATCCTCGACAAGCCGCGCGGAATGGGCAGCACCCAAGGGGTGAGCGCGGTCAAGCGGGTGCTGCGGCAAGGCGGCTATGCCAAGACCAAGGTCGGCCACGGCGGCACGCTCGATCCGCTCGCCGAGGGCGTGCTGCCGATCGCGCTGGGCGAAGCGACCAAGCTGGCCGGGCGGATGCTGGATGCGAGCAAGATCTACGAGTTTACGATTGCGTTCGGGGCAGAGACTTCCACGTTGGACACCGAAGGCGAAGTCGTGGCTTACAGCGACGCGCGTCCCACGCTGGCCGAGACGGAGGCGGTTCTGGGACGCTTCACCGGGCCGATCGAGCAGGTGCCGCCTGCGTTTTCCGCGCTGAAGGTTGGCGGGCAGCGGGCCTATGACCTGGCGCGAGCGGGAGCGGTGGTGGAACTGAAGGCGCGGGGGGTGAAGGTTCATTCGCTCTCACTTCGTTATCCCGGCGCAGGCCGGGACCCAGAGCCGCAAGCGCAGCCCTCCGACACTCTGGGCCCCGGCCTGCGCCGGGGTGACGAGAAGTTGCACATCGCAACCTTGGTAGCCCATGTCTCGAAAGGCACCTATATCCGCAGCCTCGCGCGCGATATCGCCTATGCGCTCGGCACAGTCGGCCATGTCACTTTTCTGCGCCGCACCAAGGCCGGTCCGTTCACCGCAGAACAGGCGATTTCGCTGGACAAACTGGGTGAGGCCGCTATGTGCGCAGGTCTTGAACACCTTCTCCTGCCGTTGGAGGCAGGGCTGGACGACATCCCGGCCCTTCACCTCGATCAGACAAGCGCGCAGGCGGTCCGTCAGGGCCGGGTTCTGTCTGACATGCCCCAATCATCCGGGCTTTATCTGGCGAAACTGGGCAATGTTCCGGTTGCGCTGATGGAAATCACGGATGGCACGGCCACGGTCGTGCGGGGGTTTAACCTTCCCGATGTCGCTGAGTGAAAGAGATATATTATGTCGGTGACCGCCGAAGCAAAACAAGAAATCATTGCTGACAACGCCCGCGATCAGGGTGATACCGGCAGCCCCGAAGTGCAGGTTGCGATCCTCACGCAGCGCATTCGCAACCTGACCGAACACTTCAAGGATCACCACAAGGACAACCATTCGCGTCGTGGCCTTTTGATGATGGTCAACAAGCGTCGCACGCTGCTGGCCTATCTCAAGAAGAAGGATGTTGAGCGCTACAATGCGCTGATCCAGAAGCTGGGCCTGCGGAAATAAGAGTTTTGCGAAAGGGCGGCTCCAAGGGGCCGCCTTTTTTGCATATGGGGCATGCAGACATCCGGTCTGCTCGCCTTGGGGCCAAACACAGCCCCGCACCGGACCGGGACGGTTGTTTCCCCGGCACATGAGGCCCCGCCCGGCAATATGGCCGCGCGGGTCAAAAGGAAAACCAATGTTCGACACGAAAACCGTATCGCTGGAGTGGGGCGGCAAGACCCTCACTCTGGAAACCGGGCGTATTGCCCGTCAGGCCGATGGCGCCGTTCTGGCCACCTATGGCGAAACCGTGGTGCTGTGCGCCGTGACCGCCGCCAAGTCCGTGAAGGAAGGGCAAGACTTCTTCCCGCTCACCGTCCACTATCAGGAAAAGTTCTCCGCCGCCGGACGCATTCCGGGCGGCTTCTTCAAGCGTGAACGCGGCGCGACCGAAAAGGAAACGCTGACCAGCCGGTTGATCGACCGTCCGATCCGTCCGCTGTTCCCCGAGAGGTTCTATAACGAAATCAACGTGATCTGTCAGGTTCTCTCCTTCGATGGCGAGAACGAGCCGGACATGGTTGCCATGATTGCCGCTTCGGCTGCGCTCACCATCAGCGGTGTGCCCTTCATGGGCCCGATCGGCGCCTGCCGCGTCGGCTTCATCGACGGCGAATATGTCCTCAATCCCAAGCAGGACCGTGCGCTCGCCGATGGCCGCCTCGATCTGGTCGTCGCCGCTACGCAGGACGCGGTGATGATGGTCGAATCCGAAGCCAAGGAACTCACCGAAGACGAAATGCTCGGCGCGGTGATGTTCGCGCACGATGAGATCCGCAACGTGATCGGCGCGATCATCAATCTCGCCGAACAGGCCGCCAAGGATCCGTGGGATGTCGACCTGAGCGACAACACCGCTGACATGAAGGCCA
>DAIQNP010000161.1:0-6476 GCA_036788335.1 Erythrobacter sp. | reverse complement strand
TCGCGCGCTGGATATTGTCCTTGGGCATCGACTGCGCCTTGGCGGCGTTGACCGCTAGGCGCAGGCGCGGGTTCATGTCGGGATCGGGCATGCCCAGCTTGGCCGCCACAGTGATCTCGCGGGACAGCTTGGAGAACATCGCCGAGCGTTTCTTGTCCTGCGCACCCTTGCGGTGCATGATATTCTTGAACTTGGAATGGCCTGCCATTGGACGAACTTCACCGGAATGTTGGAGAATTGAGCGCGGGCCTTACTCCGATGGCGGCGGGCGGCGCAAGGGCAGTCGTTGTGCCGCCCATGCCGCTAGGCGAGCGGGCGCGCGACCTGACCCGCTTCCTGCGCTGGCCAACCCCCGGTGAAACCTTGCCACGATGGAACCGGGCAATGCCGGCGGCGCTGGCGCTATTGTTCATCATCGGCCTTGCGGCAGACGCGTCGGTACGCGCAGGGCTGGCGGCGGCAGAGGCGAAGTTCGCCGTCCTCCCCTCCCCGGTCGCGCCGTACGGGACGCTGGCCGAGATCTTGGTGAGCTACCTTCTCTTCGCGCCGGTGCTGGAAGAGTTGCTTTATCGCGGCTGGCTGAGCGGGCGGATCGCGGCGCTGCGGTTTGCTGCCTATGGCTTTGCAGCGCAGGCGTTGCTGCTGGCCAGCCTGTTCGTGCGCGAGGACATGGCGATGCCGCTGGCGCTCGCCGGAGCGGCGCTGGCCTTAGCGGGGCTGGTGCACTGGAGCCTGACCCGCACCCGCGACACTGCGGTGCCTGTGTGGTTCACCCGCAATTTCCACTGGATCGTGTGGGTATCATCGCTCGCTTTTGGCCTGATCCATCTGGGCAGTTACGAAGCCCTGACGCACCCGCTTGGCGTGCTGGTGGTGCTGCCGCAGACGATCGGCGGGTTGCTGCTCGCCTATACCCGCACCCGGCTGGGGCTGGGCGCGGCGATGCTGCACCATGCGGGCTATAATGCGGTGTTTGTCGTGATGACCTTTGTTTGGCGGTAAGGCCCGCCGGCATTCAGATCTTCACCGCAGTCCCGCTGGCGCTCACCATGAGCATGGAACCCGTATCGCCGATCACCTCGTAATCGAGATCGATGCCGACCACCGCATTGGCCCCGCGCGCGGCGGCTTCCGCCTGCAATTCCTCGATCGCCTGCGCGCGGGCGTCCGCCAGAATGCGCTCATAGGAGCCCGAGCGTCCGCCGACGATATCGCGGATATTGGCGAACAGGTCACGAAAGATGTTGGCGCCCACGATCACCTCGCCGGTGACGATGCCGCAATATTCCTTGATGGGATGGCCTTCGATGGTCGGCGTGGTGGTGACGATGATGCCGCGCGCGTCTTTCCAGGGGGATGCCATTGGGGTTCTCCTGTTGCTGTGTTAGTTACATAACACAGCTCGATGGTAATTCAATGACAGGCGCGCGCGGCCCCGCCGATCACGCCATGCCGAGCGCATTCTTGTAGGTTTCCAGCAGCATGTCCTGCTCGTTGCGATCATCGGGCTTCATCTTCCGCAGCCGCACGATCTGGCGCATGATCTTGGCATCGTAACCGACCGCCTTGGCCTCGGCATAGACATCGCGGATGTCGTCCGCGATGCCCTTCTTTTCTTCTTCGAGGCGCTCGATCCGCTCGATCAGCAGGCGCAGGCGGTCGTCGGAAGCGGTGGCGTTATCGGCCATTGGGCAATCTCCATCGGAAACAGAATCAATTGCTGGGGCGATAGCCAGCCGTGCGCCAGCGGTGAACCGCGCGGCGAATTATTCCTGTGCGTTCTTCGCCACGCTGGCTTCCATCCGTTCAAGCTGCGCCTTGGTCGCGGGGGTCTGACGGGTCGTCTTCCATTCGGCGCTGGGCATCCCGTGGATCACCGCGCGCGCTTCCTCCTTGTTGCCCGGGTAGCCCGCATCGCAGATCCAGTCGGCCAGGCAATTGCGGCAGAACCCGGCCAGCCCCATCAGGTCGATATTCTGCGCATCGTGGCGGTGCCGCAGATGACGCACCAGCCGGCGGAACGCGGCAGCGGCCTGCGCATCATCCAGGGTGTCGAGGGGGTCGAGCGGATCGGCATTGCTATTCATCGTGCTTTTCCTTGAGTTGAAAGACGGGTGTGCCATAGGCCGCTGCAACGAGGGATACCCAAAAATGGCACGACGCGATCAGACACGGATCGACCCGCGTGGGCGCAAGGTCAAGATTCTGGCGACCATCGGTCCCGCCAGCCGCTCACCCGAAATGCTCGAAAAGCTGCTACGGGCCGGGGCCGACGCCTTCCGGCTCAACATGAGCCACGGGGCGCACGAGGATCACGAAAAGGCGATCCATGCAATCCGGGCGCTGGAAAAGCAGCTCCACCGCCCGATTGCGATCCTTGCCGATCTTCAGGGGCCCAAGCTGCGGGTCGGCACCTTCAAGGACGGGCAGGCGGTGATTCGCCATTCGGGCCACTTCGTGCTCGACCGCGACGAGACACCGGGCGACGAGACCCGCGCCTGCCTGCCCCATCCCGAACTGTTCGGGATCATGGAACGCGGGCAGCGATTGCTGATCAACGACGGCAAGATCCGGTTGAAGGTGCTCGAAGCCGATGGCGATCGCATCCTGTGCAGCGCCGAAGTGGGCGGGGTGATCTCCGACCGCAAGGGCGTGAACGTGCCCGACGCCGAAGTGCCGATCCCCGCGCTGACCCCGAAGGACCGACGCGACCTCGCCTTCGCCACCGAGCACGGGGCGGACTGGATCGCGCTCAGTTTCGTCCAGCGGCCCGAGGATATCGCCGAGGCGCGCAAGCTGATCGGCACGCGCAACACCGCCCTGTGCGCCAAGATCGAAAAGCCGCAGGCCGTGAACCGGCTCGACGCGATCATCGAACTGGCCGACGGGATCATGGTGGCACGCGGCGACCTCGGCGTCGAATTGGAACCCTATGAAGTGCCGCCGCTGCAAAAGCGCATGGTCAATGCGGCGCGCCGCGCGGGCAAGCCGGTGATCGTGGCCACGCAGATGCTCGAATCGATGATCGAGGCCCCTACCCCGACCCGGGCCGAAGTCTCCGACGTGGCCAATGCGGTCTATGACGGGGCCGATGCCGTGATGCTGTCAGCCGAAAGCGCGGCCGGTGCCTGGCCGGAAGAATCGGTCGCTATGATGCACCGGATCGCCATGCAGGTGGAACAGGACGAGGGCTATATGGCGCGGGTGCGGTTTCTCGAAACCCCGCCCGATGCCACCACTTCGGACGCACTGGCACACGCCTGCATGACCATCGCCGACACTGTCCCGATCAGCGCGATCACGGTGTTCACCACCTCCGGATCGACCGCCCGCCGGGTAGCGCGCGAGCGTCCGGCGACCCCGATGCTGGTGCTCACGCCCTCGATCCGCACCGCCAGGCGCGTGGCGTTGTTGTGGGGCGCGCATGCGGTGGCGACCAAGGATATCGGCAGCTTCGAGGAGATGATCGCCAAGGGCAAGCGCATGGCGCTGCGTAACGGCTTTGCCAACGCGGGCGGCAAGCTGATCGTGCTGGCCGGAGTGCCGTTCGGAACACCGGGCGCGACCAACCTGCTGCACGTGGTGAGCGTGAGCGGAGACGAACTGGAAAAGCACGGGGACTGAACGCCCGGGGATCGTTCACGCGCGCGTTCAGCCGGCCGCCCGCTCCAGCCGCGCCCGCGCCTCCGCCTCGCCGATGAGCGGCAGCAGTTCTCCCATATCGGGGCCGTGGTCCATGCCAGTCAGCGCCTGGCGCAGCGGCAGGAACAGCGGCTTGCCTTTGCGCCCGGTGGCCTCCTTCAGTGTGGCGGTCAGCGCGCGCCACGGATCGTCGCCCCAGCTCATCACCCGTGCTGCCTCGGCGAGGAAGGCGCGGTCCTCGGCGGCGAATTCGGGCTGCTGGATTGGCCCGGTGACCAGCTGCCACCACTCGCCCGCCTCGCCAATGTGCGCAAGGTTGGGGCGGATCGCGTGCCAGCCGGCCTCGTCCATTCCGGCGGGCAAGCGTTCCTGCACGGCAGCGAAGGGCAGTTGGTGGACAATGGCGGTGTTAAGGCGCTCGAGGTCCTCCTCGTCGAACTTGGCCGGAGCGCGGCCGAAGGTGGCAAGGTCGAAGCTGTCGATCAGCGCCTGCCGGTCCGCGATCGGCTCCACCGGCTGCGATGTGCCCAGCCGCGCCAGCAGCGCAAGGATCGCTTCCGGCTCGATCCCGCGCTCGCGAAAGGCATCGCAGCCAAGCGAGCCGAGCCGCTTCGACAGCTTGCCCTCGCGGCCCACCAGCAGCGCCTCGTGGGCGAACGCGGGGAGCATTCTTGCTGCATTCCCTGCTGCACCGAAACCCGCAGCATGAAGTGCGGTAAAGATCTGGATTTGCACGGCCGTGTTGGACACGTGGTCCTCGCCGCGCAGCACCTGCGTGACCCCCATGTCGATATCGTCCACCGCGCTCGGCATCATGTAGAGCCATGATCCGTCGGCGCGGCGGATGACCGGGTCGGACAATTGGGCGGCGTCGAATTTCTGCGCGCCCCGGATGCCGTCGTCCCAAGCGATCGGCTCGTCATGGTCGAGCAGGAAGCGCCAGTGCGGAGCGATTCCCTCGGCCTCCTTGGCGGCCCGGTCGGCCTCGGTGAGCTGCAAGGCGGCGCGGTCGTAAGTCGGCGGCAAGCCACGCCCCAGCTGGATCTTGCGTTTGACGTCGAGTTCCTGCGCGGTTTCGTAACAGGGGTAGATTCGCCCCGCCTCGCGCAGCGCGCCAAACGCCGCGCCGTAGCGATCGAGCCGCGCCGACTGGCGTTCCTCGCGGTCCCAGTCGAGCCCGAGCCACGTCAGATCGGCCTTGATTGCCCCGACATATTCTTCCCGGCTGCGCTCGGCATCGGTATCGTCGATGCGAAGGATGAAGCACCCCCCGGAACGCCGCGCCAGCATCCAGTTGTGGAGCGCGGTGCGAATGTTGCCGACATGGAGCCGGCCCGTAGGAGACGGGGCGAAACGGGTGGTGAGCGTGCTGGTCATGGGGCGGAGCGGTAGAGCCCGCCCGCCGCGCCCGCAAGCATTCAGGCAGCGCGCGCTTCCGCTGCGACCAGCGCCAGCGCCGCGTCCCACAGGCGGTGCGCGCGGTCGGGGCGGATCAACCCGGTGACGGCGCGTTCGAACCCGGCCCGATCGGCCCGCGCCGCGGATTCGATCATCGCGCCGATGGTCGCCTCGTCATGGCTCAGCAAGCCGCAACAGAAGCGGCTGACATGGATGTTTTCCGGCCAGGTAGCCGAGATCGCCTGCCCGAGGATCAGCGCCTTGGCCGCCGCCTCGACACTGCGCAGCCGCACCGCAAGCTCCGGCACCGGATCGCGCCCGATTCGCTCGTGCAGCGCGATCAGCCGCAGCGAATAGACGAAGCGCGCTGCGACTGGCGCAAGGCGCTCGATCCGAGGCGTTACGGCGAGCGCAGCGATGATGGTGCGGGCGGCGGCGGAACGGGCTTGGGAGTGGGGCATGGAACCTCGCTGTTCTGAGTCGGTGCGATACGAACTGAGGTGTCATTTCTGCGAGTGACTTGCAATAGCGGAATTTGGCAAGCAGTCTGAAGGCACGAAAAACCCCGCCCGAGCGTGTGCTCTGGCGGGGCCATTCGTTTGGTGGTGAGGCAGGGCGGCTTATTCTTCGCCCGCATCATCCATGTCAGTGGCCGGAGCAGCAGTGGCCGCAGAAGCCATTGCCGCCATCGCCGCCTTCATCTTCTCTTCCGAGCCGACCGCGTCGGCCACCGGTTCGGGTTCACGCTGGCCGCTGGCAGCGAGCGCATCCTGCTGCTTCTTCCACGCCGCCTTCAGCGCCGCATCGCGACTGTTGGCGGTGACGCGCAGACGGTTCATGCCGGCGCCGGTCCCGGCGGGGATCAAGCGGCCGACGATCACGTTTTCCTTCAGCCCGATCAGCGTGTCCTTCTTCCCTTCGACCGCCGCCTGCGTCAGCACGCGCGTGGTTTCCTGGAAGGAAGCCGCCGAAATAAAGCTGCGGGTCTGCAAGCTCGCCTTGGTGATACCAAGCAGCACCGGGGTTCCCGACGCGCCCTGCTTGCCCTTGGCCAGCTTGCCGTTGATCTCGAGCATCTCGGCCAGATCGAGCTGTTCGCCCGGCAGCAGGGTGGTGTCCCCGCCATCGGTGATCTCGACCTTTTGCAGCATCTGGCGAACGATCACTTCGATGTGCTTGTCGTTGATCTTCACGCCCTGCAAGCGATAGACTTCCTGGATCTCGTTAACGAGATACTCGGCCAGCGCTTCCACACCCATCACCTCGAGGATGTCGTGCGGGTTGGGCGATCCGGAAACAAGGGTGTCCCCCTTCTTCACGTAATCGCCTTCCTGCACGTCGATCACCTTGGTCTTGGCAATCAGGTATTCCACCGGATCGCCTTCCTCGGGAATGATCGCGATCTTGCGCTTGGCCTTGTATTCGCGGACGAATTC
>DAIQNP010000160.1:0-6510 GCA_036788335.1 Erythrobacter sp. | reverse complement strand
CCTTTTAGACGCCGATCACCCCGCTAACGGGGTCCCTTTTGCACGCCGGTCCACACCCTTGGCGTGGGAATAGTCGAGCACGGTGCAAATCCGGTTGCGCACTTGGCGGGCGGTTTCGGGGATTTCCTGCCAGATCGGGGTCAGCACGGTAATGATGTCGGCGCTGGTGATGCTGCCGGTCGGCTTGTCTCCCAGTTTCGGGAAGGCGTAGTTTTCCAGAGTGGCGAGCCACTGGCGAGCGTAGACCGTGCTCTTCCAGCCCGCCTCGTTTTCGGAGTGGTACTGGAGCGCGGCTGCGCGGAACGTCACTTTGGCGGCGGCATCGTCCTTCTTCTCGGCCAGAACATCGCGCTGATCGACCTTGATCGCTCGGCGCAGTTCGGCGGCTTTGTGACGCGCGTCCGCCAGTGTCAGGAGCTTGGCGCTTCCGATTCCGATGTCCCGCCGCTTGCCATCCTGCTGGACTCGAAGATTCCAGTAGGCACCGCCGCGCTTGTCCACTTTGAGAAACAACCCATCCCCATCCTGATAGGTGCCGTGATTCGCCAAGGCTGCCTTGACCGC
This sequence comes from Erythrobacter sp., assembly GCA_036788335.1. Taxonomy (GTDB): domain Bacteria; phylum Pseudomonadota; class Alphaproteobacteria; order Sphingomonadales; family Sphingomonadaceae; genus Erythrobacter. The sequence continues at coordinate 5,946 of DAIQNP010000160.1, read as the reverse complement.
AACTGCTGTGAGCTTGCCCATAGATTTACCCCCACATTCTTTACCCCCACACCGGGGTAGTCAAAGTGTGGGGGTAACCCATTTTACCCCCACATTACCCCCACACTAGGCTCCGGCTGCAGGCGAATGGGAGCGGTTGATGGCGGACTAATGAGGGCAAAGTACCCCAGTAAACCGCGGATTTCCATGGGCTTTGGCGAATGTCAGTGAATAAGGGGGTGGTGGACAGGGCTGGATTCGAACCAGCGTACGCTTGCACGGGCAGATTTACAGTCTGCTGCCTTTAACCACTCGGCCACCTGTCCACTCAGGGGCATCACGGAGCGCGTGAACGGCTCCAGGAAAGGGCGCGGCCGGTTGGCCCCGCTGCCGAGAGGCGCCCCTTTGGCGAAGCGGCGCTTGCCTGTCAATGGCCCTGCTGGCAGGGGAGCGCGCTTGGCGCTGCCAACCAAAGGTCAGCAAGGAGCAAAGATGGTCAAGGGTGAACGCAAACGGGCCTTGAGGGGACGCGCAGGCCGAATGGAAGGCGGACGCGGCTCGGGCCGCGCCAGTACCGGGCAGGTGCGCATCTGGGGTCGCCACCCGGTCGAAGCCGCGCTCAAGAACCCTGACCGCCAGCACCGCAAGCTATGGGCGACCCGCGAAGGTATCGAAACTCTCGACGGCGAGTTGCCCCCCGGCTTCCCTGTCGAATACGCCGATGTGGCCGACCTCGGCCGACTGGTCGCCAAGGATGCCCCGCATCAGGGACTGGTGCTCGAATGCGCCCCGCTCGAGGACGTGTTCCTCGACGAGATCGCGGACGGGCAAGCGGAGCGGCCGATCGTGATACTGGATCAGGTGACCGATCCGCACAACGTCGGCGCCATCCTGCGGTCGGCTGCAGCGTTTAATGCCGCTGCGATCGTCACGCAGGATCGTCACGCCCCGCCCGAAGGCGGCGTGCTCGCCAAGGCTGCTTCTGGCGCGCTCGAGATCGTGCCTTGGGTGCGGGTGGTCAACCTGTCGCGCGCGCTCGATGAACTGGCGGAGGCCGGGTATTGGCGCATCGGCCTTGCCGGGGAAGCGGAGGCGAATCTTGCCGACGTGATGCCGTCAGGGCCGCTTGCGATCGTGCTGGGTGCCGAAGGCGAAGGGATGCGCCAGAATATCGCTGCGCATTGCGATGCCCTCGCCCGGCTGCCGATTTCCGCCGCGATCGAAAGCCTCAATGTGTCGAACGCCGCGGCAATCGCGCTGTACGCTGCGGCAACGCGCGGCTAAACTCGGTCAATTATCATGCAATGAGGGCGACAGGGGGGAGCCACCATGACCACGTTTTCGACGATTCGCATGCGAGCGGCAGCGGTACTGGGAATCTGCACGCTCGTCCTTTCGGGCTGCTTCATGACGCCCGGAAAGTTCACCTCCGAACTGGCGCTCACCGGTCCGGACAGTTTCACGTTCACCTACGACGGTGAAATTTTCTTCCTTGGCTTGTCGAAGCTGGCGCAGATGGGAGCTGCGGCGGAAGAGGCCTTCACGTCGAGTTGCTACGACAATGATACGTTCGAAGACCGCGCATGTACGCCCGATGAAGAAGCGCAGCAGCGCGAAGCATGGGAGGCCGCAGCAGCCTCGCGCGTTGCCGAGAAGAAGAAGGAGGCCGAACAGATGGCCGCCCTGATGGGAGGCATCGACCCTTCGGACCCCAGGGCGGCCGAGGAACTGGTCGCACTGCTCAAGCGACAGAAGGGCTGGGAACGCGTCGTCAGCAAGGGCGACGGAATGTTCGAGGTGACCTACCGGGTGTCGGGTACGCTTGGACATGATTTCATGTTCCCGGTGATCGAAGGCTTCCCGGCAACCAATCCCTTCGTGCAGGTGATCCTGCGCAATGGCGGCCAGGTTCGGATCAATGCTCCGGGCTTTGCGGCACAGAGCGCCAGCGACAATCCGATGGGTGGGCCGATGGGCGGGATGATGGGCATAGGCTCCCTGGCCGGGCTGGCCGCCTTGGGCACGTCCGGCCAAGGAGCCGACGGCAGCCCCGCCGACGCACCGGGCGTCCCGCAGATCGATGGCACCTTCACCCTGCGCGCCGCGCCGGGAATGCGCATCCTTGCCAACAATACCGATGAAGGCCCGGTCAGCGCCGCCGTCGGGGAGACGCTAAACTGGCGCATCTCTCCCCGCACTGCCCAGGCTCCCACAGCGCTGATCGCAACCGCGCGCTGACGAAAGACCAACGGCCTGCGAGCGCACAAGCAAAACCTCGTCAGCCACCGGGCGGGCGAGGTTTTTGCATGTTCTGATCGGGAAACGGCAGTACAGTGGCTGCCGGCAGGACAGTCGTTAGTTGACCGCGTCCTTCAGGCCTTTACCCGCCTTGAACTTCGGCTGGGTCGATGCCTTGATCGTCATGGGTTCGCCGGTGCGCGGGTTGCGGCCGGTCGAGGCCTTGCGCTTGGCGACCGAGAAAGTGCCGAACCCCACAAGCCGCACTTCATCGCCGCTCGACAAGGCCTTGGTGATGGCATCGAATACGCCCTCGACCGCGCTGGACGCGTCACTTTTGGATAGGCCGCTGGTAACAGCAACCGCGCTGATCAAATCGTTCTTGTTCATGTATGAGAACCCCCTCGTTATCGAGATCTGGAAATAGTGTTGGAATCGCCTTTCCAAAGCCTACGAATTGAGACGTTTTTGAGTAAGCTGTCAAAGGCAAATCGGACGGCCGCGCGAAGCGCCCGCAGCATGCGGTGAAAAGGACAACGAACCCAGGTTCGCCGCCTCATTGCACTCAAGTGAATATTCCCCTCGTCCAAGCAAGCAGCTTGCCGCGAATCACGGCAAGTGCCCGGCAAATAACGCTTCAATGCGCCGTTGGCACGTCCGAAGTCGGAGAATTTGCACCCGACCCCGCCGCGCCCGGTTGGCTCGCCAGATCGTCCGCCTCGGTCCATTCGATCGCCACCGGCTTTTCGACCAGCGCATGAGCCAGCACCTCGTCGACATGGCTGACCGCAATGATGTCGAGCCCATCCTTGGCATTGGCGGGGATTTCGACGAGATCCTTGACGTTGTCCTCAGGGATCAGGACGACCTTGATGCCCCCGCGAAGCGCGGCAAGCAGCTTTTCCTTGAGACCGCCGATTGCCAGCACGCGTCCCCTCAGGGTGACCTCGCCGGTCATCGCCACATCAGGCCGGACCGCAATCCCGGTCAGGGTCGAGACAATCGAGGTGACCATGCCGATCCCGGCGCTCGGCCCATCCTTGGGGACCGCGCCTTCGGGCAAGTGGATGTGGATATTCTTGCGTTGGAACAGGCTCGGGCGGATGCCATAAGCAGGCGCCCGGGCCTTGACGAAGCTGAAGGCCGCCGCAACGCTTTCGTTCATAACCTCGCCCAGCTTGCCGGTGGTCTTGACCTCGCCCTTGCCGGGGGTGGTAACGCTTTCGATGGTCAGCAGCTCGCCGCCGACCGAAGTCCAGGCAAGCCCTGTCACCGCACCGACCTGCGCCTCTTCCTCGCTCATGCCGTGCTTGAACTTGCGAACGCCGGAGAAGTCGCCGAGATTTTCGGACGTGATGGTGACGCTGTCGGTCTGCTTTTCGAGGATGCGCCGCAGGCTCTTGCGGCACAGCCTGGCGATCTCGCGCTCCAGTGTCCGGACCCCGGCCTCTCGCGTGTAGAAGCGGATCAGGTCGCGCAAGCCCTCTTCGGTCAAGGTGAACTCGCCCTGCTTGAGACCGTGCGCCTTGACCTGCTTATCGATCAGGTGCCGCTGGGCGATCTCGACCTTTTCTTCTTCGGTATAACCTTCCAGCCGGATGATCTCCATCCGATCGAGCAGCGGCTGCGGCAGGTTGAGGCTGTTCGCGGTGCAGACGAACATCACATCCGACAGGTCGATGTCGAGTTCGAGATAGTGATCCTGGAACTTCGAATTCTGCTCAGGGTCGAGCACCTCGAGCAGCGCCGAGGCCGGATCGCCGCGGAAATCCTGACCCAGCTTGTCGATCTCGTCGAGCAGGAACAGCGGATTGCTGGCCCCGGCCTTCTTCAGGTTGGTAACGATCTTGCCCGGCAGCGAGCCAATGTAGGTGCGCCGGTGACCACGAATCTCGGCCTCGTCCCGCACCCCGCCCAGCGACTGGCGGATGAACTGGCGTCCCGTCGCCCGGGCAATCGACTTGCCGAGGCTGGTCTTGCCCACGCCCGGCGGGCCGACGAGACAGAGGATCGGCCCCTTCAGCTTGTTGGTCCGCGCCTGCACCGCAAGGTATTCGACGATCCGGTCCTTGACCTTTTCGAGCGCATAATGATCGGCATCCAGCACGCTTTGCGCATGGGCAATGTCGCGCTTCAGCTTCGACTTCTTTCCCCACGGCAGGCCGAGCAGCACGTCGAGATAGTTACGGATCACGGTTGCCTCGGCGCTCATCGGCTGCATCGCGCGCAGCTTCTTGAGCTCGGCAATCGCCTTGGCCTTGGCTTCCTTGGAAAGCTTGGTCTTTTCGATCTTTTCGGTCAGTTCGGCGATCTCGTTGCCGTCCTCGCCGTCACCACCGCCCAACTCGCTCTGGATCGCCTTCAGCTGTTCGTTGAGGTAATATTCGCGCTGGGTCTTTTCCATCTGGCGCTTCACGCGCCCGCGGATCCGGCGTTCGACCTGGAGCACCGACAATTCGCCTTCCATGAAGGCCATGACCAGTTCAAGCCGCTTCAGCGGATTGTTCTCGGTCAGCAGACCCTGCTTGTCGGACACCTTGGCAGTGATCGCGGCGGCAATGGTGTCGGCCAGTTGGCCTGCATCGTCGACTTCGCTCAAATCGACCGAGGTTTCCTCGCCCAGCTTCTTGTTGAGCTTCACATATTCGCCGAACTGGTCGACCACCTGCCGCATCAGCGCGATGACCTCGTTGCCGGCAACAGTCTCGAGGTCGATCGTGCTGACTTCGGCGAGCAGGTGGGTACCTTCGTCAACCAGCCCCTCAAGGCGCGCGCGCTCCGTGCCCTCGACCAGCACGCGCACCGTGCCATCGGGCAGCTTGAGCAATTGCAGCACCTGCGCAATCACGCCGGTATCGTAAAGATCATCGCCGTCCGGATCGTCGCAGCCCGGGTCGAGCTGGGCGAGCAGCATGATGTCCTTGGACGCCTCCATCGCCGCTTCGAGCGCTGCCACCGACTTGTCGCGCCCCACGAACAGGGGCACAACCATGCCGGGGAAAACGACAATGTCGCGCAAGGGGAGAAGAGGATAGGTCTGAGTCATGGTTTCATGTCCGCGGCGACCGATTGGGCCTGCCTTTGTAGGGAATATGGGTAGCAGGCGGGCGGGCCGCAATGGGGCAATCCACAGGGCTGTGGACCCATTGCCTAGCGCCAGCCCCTGCCTGCGGCAGGCCAGCCGATCAGTGCCAGGGCCGCAAACACCGCAGAAGCCGTGCCGGTGGCAAGCGCAATGCCGGACACGAAATCGGAGCCTGCCAGCACCACCCAGCCGCCGCACACCAGCAATGGCCCGCCGAGGATGAAGGCAAGCAGATGGTCCGCAATCCACTCTGCAAAGATCAAGACAGCAACCAGCGCCACAACGAAAACTGGCAGGGACACGGCCCCCGCGATCAGAACGAAGAAACCGAAATCGGCGGCAAAGTCATCGCCCGGCCCGATTGCGCCGTAAAGTCCCAGCGCGACAAGGCCAGCCAGATGTGCAAGCACCATCCGCGCCGTGAAGGCAAGCCGCAGGCCTATTGCTTTACTCCAGCCCCATCAGGTTGAGCCCCGGCAGGGTCCTTGCAAAATGCCGCCAAAACCCGCGTCGTTTGTCGCTTGCGCGGCGCCCTCCCACTGAACTCATCCCAGCCCCGGCAGGTTGAACCCCGGCGGCAAGCCCATCGAGCCCTGCATTTCGCGCATCTGCTCTTCCGACACCTGGTCCGCCCGGTCGCGCGC
>DAIQNP010000159.1:0-6522 GCA_036788335.1 Erythrobacter sp. | reverse complement strand
CGCGCTGCGCTATGATCCGGCTTACGGTCCGATCACCCAGCGTTGGGTGGAAAACCCCGAGGACATGGATGCCGCTTTCGCCCGCGCCTGGTTCAAGCTGACCCACCGCGACATGGGGCCGAAAGCGCGCTACGTCGGAGCTGAAATCCCCGGCGAGGACCTGCTGTGGCAGGACCCGCTGCCAGCCGCCGACTACGCCACGATCGGCGCGGGCGATGTCGCCATGCTGAAGGACGCGATCCGTCAGACCGGCCTGACGCGGTCGGAACTGGTGCGCACCGCATGGGCATCGGCGGTCACCTTCCGCGATACCGACCTGCGCGGCGGTGCCAACGGCGCGCGCATCCGGCTGGCCCCGCAATAGGATTGGGGCGTCAATGATCCGGACGTTATCGCCAAGGTCGTGAAGGCACTGGAAAGTGTGCAGGCCAGCTTCAATGCCAGCGCTGGCGGCAAGCAGGTGTCGATCGCCGATCTGGTGGTGCTGGGCGGCACGGTCGCGGTCGAGGATGCCGCCAAGGCAGCCGGTCACGCCGTCGCGGTGCCGTTCACGCCGGGCCGGGTCGATGCCACCGATGCCCACACCGATGCAGGCAGCTTTGAACTGCTGCGTCCGGCGGCTGACGGCTTCCGCAACTTCCACAGCGACCGTGCCCGCCGCTCGCCGACCGAGATGCTGGTCGATCAGGCCGATCTGCTCACCCTCACGGTGCCCGAAATGACGGTGTTGGTAGCAGGGATGCGGATGCTCGATGCCAACACCGGACAGGCCAGGCACGGCGTGTTCACCGATCGCCCCGGTACGCTCAGCAACGACTTCTTCGTCAACCTGCTCGACATGGGCAACGCGTGGAAGCCGGCCGAAACAGAGGGCGTGTTCGAAGGCCGCGACCGCACCACCGACGCGCTGAAGTGGACCGCGACCGAAGTCGATCTGGTGTTCGGTTCCAATTCGGAACTGCGCGCCGTGGCTGAAGTCTATGCCTACGACGGCGGCGAGAAGAAGTTCGCAGAGGATTTCGCCAAGGCGTGGGACAAGGTGATGATGCTCGACCGCTTCGACCTGCGCTGATCGCCAGAATTGAAACGACACGAGGGGAGCGCGGCTGCAGCTGCGCTCCCTTTTTGCTGTGTGGCTGATGTTTCAGGATACAGAACGGTTTCTTACAAATATTGTAATTATCTCCCGCTCGCCGCCTCGGTAAGGGAAATCATCGTGGTATGTGTTGACGGACGATCCCCCTAACGGATCGTGTTTGTCAACGACCCGACCCTGTAGATGACGCTGTATCCCGCTGCGTGGTCCTCAGGCTTCCGAAGGAACTCCCCCATGCCCAGTCGCGCTCTCGTGGCAAATGAACTGGCCACCGTGCTGCGCCAGATCTCCCACCCTGACCGCATCCGCCTGCTGCTGCGCTTGCAAACCGGGCCGCAGACTGTGACCGAACTTGCCGAAGCGCTGGACATTCCCCCCACCCGCCTGTCGCAGCATCTCGGTGTGCTACGCGCGGTAGCGCTGGTGGCAACCGAAGCGCAGCGACAGTCGCGGGTCTACAGCCTCGCGCAGCCGGAACTGGCCGATTGGCTCATCGCCGGGATCGATTTCATCGCCCACCGCCTTGGCCGGGCGAGTTCGCAGGACATCGCCCACGCCAAGGAACTGTGGCAGAATGAACCGGGCCCGGCCGGCACCTGACTGTGGTCAGGCGACCGGCTTGGTCGTCAGGTTCGGGATCGTCGCGCTCGAAGGATCGGCCGACCGTCGCGAATAGCGCCGCACCAGATCATGCCATTCGACGATCAGCGTGCCCCCGGTGCTCTGGTGCAGCTTCTCCCACGACGCCAGCATTTCGAGGCAGGCGTGGTCGATATAGTCGAGCTTTTCGACGTGGATATGCACCTCCGACCCGAACGGCGAATTCTCCAGTGCGGCGCTCAGCTGCGGGATCGAGAAGAAGGTGGCCGATCCGGTCAGCCACACATCGACCCGGTTGGTTTCCTTGTCGGTGGTCTCCGCGATCTCGAGATGCGAGAAGGTGTAGACCAGCTTCAACGTCGCCAAGGCAAAGCCCAGGATCACGCCTGTCAGCAGGTCGATCGCCACTACGCCGATCAGCGTGACGAAGTAGATCGCCAGCTCCTGCCGGCCGAACTCGGCGATCTTGCGGATCTGGGCGATGTTGACCAGCTTGTATCCGGTGTAGACCAGGATCGCGGCCAACACCGAAGTCGGGATTTCGTTGAGCACGAAGGGAAAGGCTGCGACCGCCAGCAGCAGCCAGGCGCCGTGCAGCACTGCCGATATGCGGGTGGTGGCACCCGCTTCGACATTCGCGGCCGACCGCACGATCACCCCGGTCATCGGCAGCGCACCCAGGCCGCCGCAGATGATGTTGCCGATGCCCTGCGCGCGCAGTTCCTTGTCGTAATTGGTGCGGGCGCCGATGTGCATCTTGTCGACCGCGGTGGCGCACAGCAGCGTTTCGGCACTGGCGACGAAGGCGAACACCAGTCCCAGCGTCAGGATGTCGGGGTCCATGAACCCGGCCAGCGCATCGCCGGTGGGGATGTTGAGCGCGCCGGCCAGCGTATCGGGCAGTTCGACCAGCGTGATCGGCAGCGCAAAGATGATCGCGAAGGCCGTGCCGATGATCACGCCGAGCAGCGGTCCGGGCAGCAGCGCCAGCTTCTTGGGCTTGAACTTGCTCCATAGCACGATTGACAGGATCGTAATCACCCCGGCCATTGCCGCAAGGTGGTGAACCGATCCGTCCGTCGGAAAGATCTTCATGAAGGCTTCGGGAAGCGCGGCGATGTTTTCCAGCCCGCTCGATCGCGGGGCATCGTCGAGCATCACATGCAACTGCGACACCAGGATCAGCACCCCGATGCCTGCCAGCATTCCGTGGATCACCGAAGGCGAAATTGCCCGGAACCACTGACCCAGTTTGAAAATCCCAGCCAGCAATTGCAGCGCCCCTGCGATCAATCCGACCACGCCGAGCATGATCAGCCCATGTTCCTGCACCAGTTGGAACACCAGCACCGCCATCCCTGCTGCCGGCCCGCTGACCTGCAACGGCGATCCGGCGATGCTGCCGACCACGAGCCCGCCAATTATTCCCGAAATCAGACCGAGCGCTGGCGGGGCCCCCGAGGCGATCGCGACCCCCATGCACAGCGGCAGCGCCACCAGGAAGACGACGATCGAGGCGAGGAAATCCCGTCCGATCACGGCGGAGGAGAGACCTTCGGATGTCAGCGGCTTCATTTTTTCAGTGCTCCGGGAGAGGCAGAGAGAGAGGGTAGGCGTCGGTTCTCAAGTCAACAGGCGTGAGTTTCCAGAGCAGCCGAAGCGAGTTCGGCGGCATAACGTTCCTCAACCGGCACCCAAGTATCGGTGGCCTCGTCATAAGCGCTCACGCCGCCGGTCTTGATATCATAGACCCAGCCGTGCAGCCTGACCGTCTTCTGCGCCATTGCGACCGCAACCGTGGGGTGCGTTTTGAGATGCTGCAACTGCAATATCACATTCTGTTCGAGCAGCATCCGCATTTTGCCGTCGGAATCAAGGTCTGCACCCATCGCTTCGACAATATCGACCGCACCCTGCGAATAGCCGAGCCATTCGCGCACGTGCGGAAGGTTGGTCAGGCCGGCGCGGTTCATCGCGCCCTTCATCGCCCCGCATTCGGTATGGCCGCAGACCACGATGTGTGGGATCTGAAGCGCGCCGATGGCGAATTCGATCGACGCGGTCATCCCGCCGGTCTGGTTGGTGTGCGGCGGGACGATGTTGCCGGCGTTGCGGCAGATGAACAGCTCGCCCGGATCGGTCTGGGTGATCATCGCGGTTTCGATGCGGCTGTCCGAGCAGGTGATGAACAGCGCTTCGGGGCTTTGCCCGGTGCTCAGCCGTTCGAACAGTTCCTGCTTTTCTGGAAAGACTTCGCGTTGGAACTTGATCACGCCAAGAGCAAAATTCGACATCGGGTTGTATCCTTTTAGCGGGGGGAAGGGGCCTCGCCCGCGGTCCAAAGCTCGCGGGCATGGTCGATATGGGCAGCATCGCCCGCACGGTTGCGGACATCGACGAAGGGCAGTGCCGCGACGATCCAGCCGGCGAGATCGGGCTGGGTCAGGTGATAGAAATGGTTCCGCCCCTCGCGCCGTTCTTCGACGAGGCGATGGGCGCGCAGCGAGGCGAGGTGCTGGGAAACGCGGGTGGTGGGCAGGTTCAGCGCCTCGGCAATGCCGGTGACGTCGCGTTCGCCAAGGCGCAATTCCTCGATCAGACGCAGACGATCGGGATGGGCGAGCAGTTTGAACAGCTCGGCCAGATCCCGCGACACGATAAGGCGGCTCGGCATGTCTCTCCCACACCTGCGAAGATTTGCAGGTTTGCAATTAACTATTTATGGGTTTTTGCGTGTGTCGTCAAGCCGAATAGACGGCTTGGGGTGACAGGCGCGCGCTCTTTGGCGGCGCAGTGTTGCGTACTGCGGCGCAGGTGGGCCTAGCGGCGGCGCAGGGCCGATCCCAGCACTCCGCTGGCCAAGAGCAGCCCGGCCAGCCCTGCCGCGCCCGCAACGCCCGCCAGCGCCGCTGCCGGATTGCGACGCAGGCCGGAATAGAGGCTGGTTCGGCGCATCCACTGTTCGCCGTAGACCTCACCCCTGCCGCCGCCTGCGTCGAAACCAATGGAACTGGTGCGTTTGGGCTTGGTCTTGTCGAGCGCCGTCGCGAAGAAGGCGGTCTTGAAAATCCGGTCGGCCAGATTGGGAACGGCCTGCGCCAGAAGCGTCATCGCCCGCCCACCGCCGCCGACCATGACATCGCGCATCGGATGTTCGGCGGCGCGGCAGATCGCCTCGGCGACGATGTCGGGCGAATAGACCGGCGGCGGCACCTTGGTCCTGTCGTCCATCAGATTGAGCGCGTGCTGGCTGAACGGCGTGTTGATCCCCGACGGCTGGACCAGTGTCACCGATACCGGCGCCTTTTCGTGCATCAGTTCCAGCCGCAGCGAATCAATGTAACCCTTCACCGCGTGCTTGCTGGCGGTATAGGCCGACAGGATCGGCGAGGGCATCTGCGAGGAGATCAAGCCGGTGGTGATCAGCGCCCCGCCATGCTGCTTGAGATGCGGAAGCGCCTCGGTCGCGCCGTGGACAACGCCCCAGTAATTGGTGTCGAAGATATGGCGGTGGTCGGAATCGGGCAGGTCTTCCAGCATCGCATAGGCCCCGATCCCGGCGTTGCTGACCCAGGTGTCGAACCCGCCATGCCGTTCGATCACGGTGGCGACCGCCTGGCGGACCTGCTCGCGGTCGCCGACATCGGCGCTGATGGTGTCGCAGCGCCCGCCGCGCGCCATAATCTGCCCGGCGGCATCCGCCAGCCCTTCTTCGCTGCGGGCGATGATTACAACGTTCGCACCCGCTCGCGCCGCCCGGATCGCCGTGGCAAGGCCGATGCCCGAGGAACCGCCGGTGATGACGATGGTCTGCTGGTCAAGGGGCTTGAGTTTCACGGCTGCGCTCCGGATCGCTGAAGGGGACGACCGATCAAGCCCGGCGCAGGGGCAGCGTTCCGCCCGTTGGGATGAGCCGGGCGCAGGAGACGATTAGCGCCCCGCAGGGCTAGGCATCACCCTTCCGGGCCGAGGTCCGGATCGAGATCGCGCGGGCGGGCGAAGTGCACCAGCCGGGCGCAGAACCGCTTGAGCTGCGACCAGTGTTCGATATCGCATTCGAGCACGGCATAGGCGGCAGTCGGGAACTTAACCACCGCCTCGCGGAACAGGTCGTTCTCGTGACCCGGCGCCACCAGTTCGAGCAGCAGGTCCTGCAAGCCGGGATTGTGCCCGGCAACCAGCATCGCCCGTGCTTCGTCGGCGCCGATCCCGGCATGGGCCTCGATCATCTCCATGATCGTGTCCGCACTGGCGAGATAGAGCTTCTGGTCGAACACCGGGGCGAGATCCGGCAGCCCGCCGTCGAGCGTCGCCCTGACCCGTACCGCCGGACTGGCGATCACCCGGTCCCACTTCACCCCGTGGTCGCGGACATGCTTTCCGATCACGCCGGCGCCCTTGTGTCCCCGCGCATTGAGCCCACGGTCGAAATCGCGTTGGCTGGTGTCGTCCCAGTCGGACTTGGCATGGCGCAGGAGGCCCAGGATCTTCATTGCGGCAGCTCTCCCTTGGCGATGGCCGACGCGGGGACGGACGCCCCGCCTCCAACACCAGCGGCGACGCGATGTAAAGCCTCATCAAGCGTGACCCGCAACACCTGCGTGCCGCTAGGGAAAGCGGACAGCAGCCGGGTGGGGAATGCGGGCGACAGGACGACGAAATGGCCCGCGTCATCCTTGCTGCGGATCAGCCGCCCGAAGGCCTGGGCGAGCTTGGCGCGGATGATGCGGTCGTCATAGGCATTGCCGCCGCCGCCTTCCTTGCCCGCCGCCGCGCGCCGCGCCTTGTGGAGGATGTTGGGGCGCGGCCAGGGCACCTGTTCCAGT
>DAIQNP010000158.1:0-6547 GCA_036788335.1 Erythrobacter sp. | reverse complement strand
TATTAGGCTAAAAAGCGCGGTTGGACCGAACCGGGCAACAGAATCGGATACCGGGCGTCCGGGGGTACGTAGCAACAGAAACCCCCACCGTGCCCGCCCCGAGTGGACGCGCGGCATCCAGTCAGGCGGGATCGGCCTGCTGCCCCAAAAAAGGGCGCGAGCCTGCCAAAGCAATCCCGGAGCTTACCCTGTCGGTTGGTTGCTCTACTCCGAAGCGCGCGCGCGCAGCTGCGCCACTTCCTGTTCCAGCTTCAGGCAGTCGAGAATTTTCGCGCCCGCCAGGAACACCGCGCCGGTGGTCGCCAGAAACAGCAATTGACCGCCAATCCCGGGATATTCGTGCAGATAGGCGCTGCCCCGCGCCGTCGCCCCGAGGGCGAGCGCATAGATGATCAGGAACGCTTCGAAGCGGTTCTTGATCACGAACAGCCTGGCAAGCTTGCGCAGCATGGCCTCTCTCGAACCTCCCCGAACTTGAGGGCGACCGTCTTCCGGTGCCCGCGTTAAAACATTCGTAACCTTAAACCCGCAGCGCGCGGCTTGGCAAATGCGTTAACCAAGTTCGCCAAGGTCCAGCGCGTCCAGCAGGGCGAGGCGCGCGGCGATGACGGTTTCGGCCAGCGCGGGTGTGCCGAGATCGGACGGGTCGATCTGCTCGGGCCAATGCGCGGCGATGATACGCTCGATGGTGTCGGCCTTGGCTTCGTCCAGCAGGAAGCGCGGATCGACGGTGGCGGGATCGCACACCACCCGCAGCCGCAGGCAGGCAGGGCCGCCGCCATTGGCCATCGACTGGCGCACATCGACCGGGATCACCTGCCGTATCGGGCCATTGCCCGCCAGCATGGCCTCAACCCACGCCCAGACGGCGGGCGATTCGCGGCATTCCTCGGGCACGACCAGCGCCATCGAACCATCCGGCAAAGTCAGCAATTGCGCGTTGAACAGATAGGTGCGGATCGCTTCCTGCAAGCTGACCGCGCTGGACGGCACTTCGACCACTTCGAGCGCGGGGAAGGCGTGGCGGATCGCCTCATAGGCGGCTGCCTGATCGGCAAAGGCCTCGGCATGGGTGAACAACACGCGGCCGTTCGCAACCGCGACCACGTCATTGTGGAACGCGCCCGCTTCGATCGCGGCCGGGTTCTGTTCGATGAACACCGTACGCTCGGGCGCGAGACCGTGGGCGCGGGCGACGAGACGGCTGGCCTGTTCGTGCTGGCGCGCGGGAAAGCGGCCTGCGGTCCGGCCATAGACGAACACCTCGACACCGGGCGCGCCGTGGCTTTCGCACAGGCGCATATGGTTGGCCGCGCCTTCGTCGCCGAAGCTGGGCGGCACCGCGTCATGCACCGCGAAGTGCCGGGTGTCGCCGAAGGCCAGCGCCAGCTGCCGCCAGGTGTCGGGCCATTCCTGCGCGCGGTGGAGCATGGTGACGAGGTTGGCAGGCGTCAGGTGGCAACGCCCGTCGGCGGTGTCGGGCGCGGGAGAAACGGTCGCGGCATTGGCGGTCCACATGCTCGAGGCCGACCACGGCGCGGCGCGCAGTTGCGGCGGTTCGCTGCCGTCGAGCGCCAGTGTCTGCGCCAGCGCCGCATTGGGGCGCGGCAACGGCAGCAGGAAGCCCTGCACCCCGATCCGCGCAAGGTTGCCGCGCATCTTCGCCACCCCCTGCAACGCGGCGCTGCGCGGGTAGGAGGGATCGCCGGCATGGCTCGCACTGGCGATATTGCCGAGGCTGAGCCCCGCGTAATTATGACTCGGCCCGACAATCCCGTCGTAATTGATTTCGGTCAGAGATGTTCCGTTTTGCTGCATGGCTTCAAACCTTAAACGACAGTTAGCCTCTGTCCACTATACCGCCCGGCTTATGGACATCCGCACCAAAGCCTGCACTGCCCTGTCGCGCCGGCTGAAAACCCCGCCGCCGCCGAAGATGGCGGATATCGACGCTTATGCCGCCTGGCGCGATGCCGCGCTGACGGCGAGCTGGCGGCATTTCGACGACGCCGAACTGGCGGGCCGCGACGTGCTCGATTTCGGCTGCGGCGAGGGACAGCTGGCGCTGCTGTTCGCGGCCAAGGGTCTGGCGCGCTCGATCACCGGGGTCGAAATCGACACCGCCGCGCTGGAGCGGGCCGAGACGGCGCTCGGCAAGCATCCCGAGTTCGCGGGCACGCTGCGCTTTGTCGAAGGCGATGTCGCAGGACTGCCGCTGGCGGACGAAAGCGTCGACCTGATCACCGCGTTCGATTGCATGGAGCACGTCATGGCCCCCGGCGCAATCCTCGCCGACTGGGCGCGGGTGCTGCGGCCCGGCGGGCGGGTGCTTCTCGAATGGTTTCCGTTCAAGGGGCCGTGGGGGCCGCATATGGAGGCGCTGATCCCGGTGCCGTGGGCGCATGTGCTGTTCGGCGAAAAGGCGATGTTCCGCGCCGCAGCCGCGATCTATGACGACCCCGATTTCGTGCCGCGCCACTGGGACCTGACCGCGGACGGGCAAAAGAAGCCCAACAAGTGGACCCAGTGGGAAAGCTTTGCCCAGCAGGCCTATCTCAACGAACTCGACATCAGGACCTTCCGCAGGCTGGCGGCGGCGGCGGGGCTGCGGGTGGACCGGCTGGACCGCTCGGGCTTCGGGCGGTCGGGGGCCAGGAAGCTGGTCGGCAATGCGCTGATGGCAATTCCCGGACTGGGCGATTATGCGACCAGCTTTGTCGTGATTGCGCTGGAAAAACCGGCCTGACAGAGCCCTAGCGCGCCACGCTCCACACCGTGTCGCCTTCGCTCACGTCGAGCAGGTCGGCGCTGGCCGAATCGATCGCGATACTGCCGTCTGCGTCCAATGCCCGCGCCCCGAAACAGGCGCGGAACGATCCGAGCCGTCCGGTGGCAAGGATCGCGCGTTCGCCCTCGGTCAGGTCCAGCCCGGTAACGACCGCGCTGACGCTGCCTTTCACGCTGGTGACCATGTCGGTATGCGCCACCATCGTCGGTCCGCCGTCGAAGATGTCGACATAGCCATCGTGGCGGAAGCCTTCGTTCTCCAGCATCCGCATCGCTGCGCGCCCGGTGGGGTGGGGCACGCCGATCACGCTGCGCGCATCATCGTCGAGCATGGCGATGTAGACCGGGTGCTTGGGCATCAGGTCGGCAATGAACTGGTTGCCGTTGATCGCGTTGAAATAGTCCGCGTCCTGAAAGCTCATCCCGAAGAACCGCCCCGCAACCCCTTCCCAGAAGGGCGATCCGCCGCGTTCGTCGATGATCCCGCGCAGCTCTGCGAGGATGCGGTCGGCAAAGCGCTGGCGGTGCATCGCCACGAACATGTAGCGCGAGCGGGCGAGCAGCAGGCCCAGACCCCCGGCGCGTTCATTGGGGTGGAGGAACAATCCGCCGACTTCGCTCGACCCCTCAAGGTCCGTGACGAGGCTGAGCAATTCGGCCCGCACCGTGCGGTCGAGCTCCTGCGAATACTGGGTCAGCGTGTTCTTGCGATAGGAATAGAACGGCCAGCGCTGCCCCACCTGCGTCATCAGCTGGCAGGTCCCGCGCACCGCCCCGGTGCGGGCGTTTTCCAGCACCAGCACGAACAATTCGTCGCTCAGCGTCTCGCTGTCGGCGGCAAAGGCGGCTTCGGTGCGTTCAAGCTTGGCATCGAGCGCGCTGCGATCGGGCGGCAGGTTGGTGAAGCCCCCGCCGGTCAGCTTGGCCATTTCGTAGAGCGCCTCGAGATCCGAGGTACGCGCGGCGCGCAGGCGGAAGGTCACATCACTGCTCCGTGATTGAAATGGCCCATTGCAAGACGGGTGATGACGCGGGCGCTGAGCGCGGCGCGTTCGGCAAGGCTGGGGACGATCAGATATTCGTCGGGCGAGTGAATCGCGCCGCCCCGCACCCCCATCGTGTCGACCACCGGCACCCCGCAGGCGGCGATGTTGTTGCCGTCGCACACCCCGCCGGTCGATTGCCAGCGGATGTCCTGCCCCAGCTCCGCGCCGCATTCGCGCACGAGGTCGAAGAGCCTTTGCGCTTTGACATCCACCGGCTTGGGCGGGCGCGTAACGCCGCCGTGCCTGTGGGTGGCGATATCATGCGCGGTCTCAATGCTGCGCAGCAAAGCGTTCAGATCGCTATCGAAGGCTTCCATCGCGGCGGTTGACTTGGGGCGGATGTTGAAGCGCAGCACGGCATGATCGGGCACCACGTTGTTGGCTGCGCCGCCTTCCAGCCTGGCCGGGTTGATGGTGAGATCGCCTGACTCCAGCGCCTTCAGCCGCAGGATCAGGTCGGCCGCCGCGACGATCGCATTGCGGCCTTCGTGCGGATTGCGCCCGGCGTGGGCGGAGCGGCCGGTGATCGTGATCGAGTAATTGCCGGTGCCGCCGCGCTCATGCGCCAGCGTGCCATCGGGGAGCGCAGCCGGTTCGTAGGTCAGCGCCGCCAGCTTGCCCGCCGCAAGGTCCGCGATCAGCGCAGCGCTCGCCAGCGATCCGGTTTCCTCGTCGGCATTGATCAGCACGTCGTAGCCCAGTGCCGAGGCGGCGTCGCTGCGCTCGAACGCCAGCAGCGCGTGCAGCATCACCGCGATCCCGCCCTTCATGTCGGCCACGCCGGGGCCGTTCAGCGTCTCGTCATCGAGCCAGCGCTGGGTCTGAAAGGCGTGATCCGCCGGGAACACCGTGTCCATGTGCCCGGTCAGCAGGATGCGGCGGTTGACCTGCGGGCGCACGCGCACAACCAGATGCTGGCCGTGGGGCTTGTCGAAGGCGCTGCCGTCGGCGGCGATGGCGGAGACCGGGGCGGGATCGACCAGTTCGACAATGCCGGGCAGCGCGCTGAAACCCTCCACCAGCGCGGCGGCCTGCTGGGCGAGACCGGGCAGATTGCCGGTGCCGGTGTTGATCGCGCTCCACGCCTGTACCTGCGCCAGCATGGCGGCGGCATCGAAGGCGGGCGGCGTGGTTATCGAAGCGGGGGTCATGTTGGTCACACAGGCCTCTCTAGCCGTCCCGCCGCATCAGTCCAACCCGTTGCAATGTCGCCTGCCCTGCGCCATAGCGCGCCCCGTCCTCTCCTCCCCAGGCCATGCTTCCAGCCAGCCCATGAGGACCCGAATGACTGACATGACCCCCCGCGCCGGAATCGCCGTCGATGCCCGGCTGGCGCTGTTCCTCGAAACCGAGGTGCTGGCCCCGCTGGGCCGCGATGTGGAGGCCTTCTGGCACCGCCTCGCCGCGCTGCTGACCGATTTCGCCCCGCGCAATGCCGCGCTGCTGGAGCGGCGCGAGGCGTTGCAGGCGCAGATCGACGCCTGGCATGGCGAGCGCACCGGAAAACCCCACGATGCAGTGGCTTACCGGGCGTTCCTCGAACAGATCGGCTATCTCGTGCCTGAGCCGGGCATTTTCACCATCGGCACGCAGAACGTCGATCCGGAAATCGCCACGATGGCCGGGCCGCAGCTGGTGGTGCCGATCCTCAACGCCCGCTTCCTGCTCAATGCCGCGAATGCACGCTGGGGGAGCCTCTATGATGCCTTTTACGGTACCGACACGCTCGCTGCGCCCCCGGCACAGCCCGGCGATTACGACGAATTGCGCGGACGGGCGGTAATCGCGCGCGGGCGGCGATTCCTCGATGAGACCTTCCCGCTGGCAGAGGGGCGATGGACCGATCTGGCGGGCCGCGAAGGCATCGTGCTGGCCGATCCAGCACAATATGTCGGCGAGACCGGGACAGGCCTATTGCTCAAGAACAATGGCCTGCACGTCGAGGTTGTGTTCGATTCCACCACGCCGGTAGGCGCGACCGATGCGGCGGGCATCGCCGACATCGTCGTCGAAGCCGCGCTCACGACCATTGCCGATTGCGAGGATTCGGTCGCGGCGGTGGATGCCGGGGACAAGCTGCTCGCCTATACCAACTGGCTCGGGATCATCCGCGGCGATCTGTCGGAGAGTTTCGAAAAGGGCGGCAAGACGCTCACCCGCACGTTGGCAGGCGACAAGACCTACACCGCTTCCGACGGCAGCGAGCACGCCCTGCCGGGCCGCAGCCTGATGTTCGTGCGCAATGTCGGCCACCTGATGACCAATCCTGCGATCCTGCTCGAAGATGGCAGCGAGATTCCCGAGGGCATCATGGACGCGGTCTTCACCAGCGCGATCAGCACGCTCGACATCGAGGGTCATGCGCGCTTCGGCAATTCGCGCTGCGGCTCGATCTACATCGTCAAGCCCAAGATGCACGGGCCGGAAGAATGCGCCTTCACCAATGACCTGTTCGATGCGGTCGAAGACCTGCTGGGCCTGCCGCGTCACACGATCAAGGTCGGGGTGATGGACGAGGAACGCCGCACCAGCGCCAACCTTGCCGCCTGCATCCATGCCGTGCGCGACCGGATCGTGTTCATCAACACCGGCTTCCTCGATCGCACCGGGGATGAAATCCACACCTCGATGCGTGCAGGACCCATGCTGCGCAAGGGCGCCATGAAGGGTTCGGATTGGCTGAAGGCTTACGAGGCGCGCAACGTCGCCATCGG
>DAIQNP010000157.1:0-6568 GCA_036788335.1 Erythrobacter sp. | reverse complement strand
CGGTGAGCGGGCGGAAGCGGATCGATATGGGGGTGAAGCTGCCGTCCTCGCGCTGGCGGATCGTCACGATCCCGCGCTGGTCGCGGCGGCGCAATTCCTTTTCCAGCGCCAGCGCCCGGTCCTGCCCGACATAGAGGCGGCCGCGCGCCAGACTATCCCAGCCATAGACCCCCGATGTGCCGGGGCGCACAAAAGAGCCGCAATCGGCGCCCGCGTTCGCGCCGGTCGGCACGATCACGCGGGCAAGGTTGGGCGCTTCGCCCTCGAAGCACAGCGTGTCTGGCGGAACGCCTTCGAACGGTTCGATTCCCGGCCAGTCATAAGTGAATTCGACATAGTGCCCGCGCAGGAAATCGCGCGGGTCGTACCCCTCGATCGGCACCTCCCATTCGGTGCCCTGACGATAGGTGTGGTCGCTCAGGCCCCACAGGCTGCCGAGGCCGATCACCGGCACGATCAGCACAGCAAGGCGGGCGACGGCGTTCACGGCGCGCTCTGCGCAACTGGGGCGAAGCGGCGCGAAACCTTTACCGCAGCCCATGCCACACCGAGGATCAGCATCCCGGCAATGATCAGCCCGAACCCGCTCAGCAACAGGTCGCTTGCCAGTTCGAAGCTGAGGATGATCAGCCGCAGCGCGATGGCCGCGACCGCCTGCTGGAATTCCCTGCGCCAGCCCGCCAGCAGGGCAGCCGCGGCAATGCCGGCCCACAGCGCCATGAACAGCGCGGCGGCGGGGACGGTGAGATCATTCAGCCCATAGGCCAGCGGCAGCACCAGCCCCGCGCCTGCCAGCACCGCGCCGGACATCCGCCCTGAAACGCCGGGGCGGCCTGCCGCGACCCCTAGTCCTGCCAGCACCAGAACCGCGCCGCTGAGCGCCATGCTCGCCAGATCCTTCAGCAGGCCGCCCCCGCCGAATTCGCCGATACTGGCGACGATCGTCGCGAGGCTGGCCGCCGCCACGGCATAGGTGAGCGCCAGTTGCTCCAGCCGCCGCCAGAAATCGGGCCGCGCGCTGCGGCTGCGCCAGAAGGCGGCGAGCGGCGCGAACAGGACCGGCGCGGCGAGCACCAGCGCAAGCCACAGGAGCCGCGCCATGCCCGGATCGCGCATGGCGCCGTAATCGGTGGCGGCGGTGGCGTATTCCCAGGCGCACCACACCGCCCCGCCCTGAACCGCCAGCGCGGCCGCCGACCCGCGTCCCATCAGCAGCAACAGCGGCGCGAACAGCGCCAGCCAGATCGCCAGCGGCTGCCATAGCGGGGAGGAGGTCTGATAGACCTGCCCCAGATGCCCGAAAAAGGTCAGGCCCAAGGCGGCAATGACGAACACCAGCGCATCCACCGCCCACGGCCAGTCCGCCGCCAGCCGCGCCTCGCGCCAGAACAGCGCGGCCAGCGCAGCGACGATCAGGGCGAGGTGGACGGCCAGCCGCAGCTGCCCCGGAATGTCTTCCCAATTGGCCGCAACCACCGAAACCAGCCCCAGCGCGATCGCCAGCGCGCCGATGCCGAACACTCCCCACAGCGCCAGCGGGCGCGCGTGCGCGGCTTCATGCGCGATCAGACGGTCACGCGTGGCGCCATCGATCAACCCGGCATCATGCCATGCAGCGATCTTGCGGGCGCTCATCACGCTGACCTATCTGGTCCGGTCGCCTGCCGCAATCACGCTTTTGCCCGGCCCGTCGCCGGCACGCACAGGGGCTATTCGGCGGTGAGTTCGTCCCTGGTCAGCGTGATCATCTCGGCGACCTTGCGTTGGTTGGCCTGCATGTCGCCGGGCGCCATCGCCACCATCCCGATGCGGGCCAGCGGGCCCTCCTTGCCCCAGCTGTTGACCCATTCCTGAAGGTAGCTTTCCAGCCCCGGGATGGCGCGCATATGCGCTTGCTTGACATAGACATACAGCGGGCGCGCGCCCGGATAGGCAAAGCCCGAGATGTTCTCGTAAGTCGGGGCAACGCCGTTCATCGGCAGGCCCTGCACCTTGTCGGAATTTTCATCGAGGTAGGAATAGCCGAAGATGCCGATCGAACGCGGATTGCTTTCGATCTTCTGGACGATGAGATTGTCCTGCTCGCCCTGGTCGATATAGCCGCCGTCCGAGCGAACTTCGGTACAGACCTGCGCATGGCGATCTTCGTCCGCTTCCTTGAGCGCGGCCATTTCGGGATTGGTATCACAGCCGACTTCGAGCACCAGTTCCTTCAGCGCATCGCGGGTGCCCGAGGTGCTGGGCGGGCCGTAGACCAGGATCGGTTCGCCCGGCAGCGACGGATCGACATCGGCCCAGGTCCTGGCGGTCTGCTCGCGCCCATAGGGGCTGGCGGCCAGCGCTTCGTAAACGATTTTCGGCGACAGGTTGAGCGTGATCCCGCCCTGCGCCGAGGCGAAGGCGATCCCGTCGAGCCCGACCTGCAATTCGATGATGTCTTCCACCCCGTTCGACAGGCAGCGGTCGAATTCGGACGGTTTCATCCGGCGCGAGGCGTTGACCATGTCCGGGGTGTTGGCCCCGAGGCCCGAACAGAACAGCTGGATGCCGTTGCCCGAGCCGGTCGATTCGATCAGCGGCGAACGGAAATCCGGGTTGGAGCGGGCGAAGTTTTCGGCCACCAGCTTGGCGAAGGGATAGATGGTGGAAGATCCGACCGCGTGCACCGACGTGCGCCCGCCGCC
This sequence comes from Erythrobacter sp., assembly GCA_036788335.1. Lineage (GTDB taxonomy): Bacteria > Pseudomonadota > Alphaproteobacteria > Sphingomonadales > Sphingomonadaceae > Erythrobacter. The sequence continues at coordinate 3,884 of DAIQNP010000157.1, read as the reverse complement.
GCCACCGCCGTCGCAAGCGGAAAGGGCCACCAGGGCGAGTGCGGCGCCGACAAGGGATTTGGCGAGGGCGCGCTTTGGCGTTGCAAATCTGGTCTGGGTCATCCTGCACCGCTAGGGGCGGACTGTGACAGCCCGGTTACGAGGCACCGCATCGTTTCTGCCCGGCGACGGGATTCGGCCCTTGCAGCAATGGGGTCAATCCACCGGGTTCTGGCAACTGTTTCAATATATTCATCCATTTCGGAGCAAACTGGCTTAACAGCATCGTAAGGCGTCATCGGCTATGCGCTGCGGTATGACCGGGATGCGTTTTTCGACTGTGCTGACGGCGATAGCCGTGCTGCTGGCGGGCCTGTGGGCTGCGCCGGCGGCGGCCGATGGGGCCGGTGCGCCCAGCTTTGCGCCCGCCTGTCATGCCGCCACCGGCGCGGACCGCAGCTTTGCCGACATGACCGAGCGTTCCGCCTGGACCTGCTCCGGCACAGGCTGGCGATCCGATCGCGCGGTCGCCTGGCTGCGTTTCGATACCAGCGAAGCCGACGAACAGGACCTCCCGCGCTATTTCTTCAGCCGGATCGCCCGCTTCGAGGCGATCACCTTCGCCGCGCTGGATGCCGATGGCACGCTGCGGGTGGTGCGCCATACCGAAGCCGATGCGCGGTCCTTTCCGGCCGGCCCGGTGTTCCAGCTGGCGCTGCCCGAATTGCGCAGCGACACCGTGGCGGTGCTGGTCCGGATCGATCGGCCGCATTCCGTGCCGCTGCTGACAGAGGCGCGGCTGACCCGGCTGCCCGGCGATGCCGATTGGGGCCAGTTCGAAATGCTGCTGCTGGCATTGGTGATCGGAATGCTGGTCCTGCCGCTGCTGTTCGACATCAGCTTCTTTGTCGTCCTGCGCGAAAGGTTCGTCGGCATCCACGCGGTCATGGTGACCGCAATGATCGTGTACGTGGCTTTTGCAGGCGGGTTGATTTCCGCCTTTGTGAGCTTGCCGGTGCCGGTTCTTGCGGTTGTCCCGCCGTTGTCCTTCGCAATCGGCGGGGCGATGTCGGGTCTGCTGCTGGTGAACTTCCTCGAACGCGGTGCGCAATCGGACCTGATGCGCCGGATCACCTTCTGGTCGGCCTGCTTCACGATGGCGGTGCCGGGTTTCTTCGCCCTGCAACTCGACATCACCCAGCCGATCGACGATCGCGGATATTTCCTTACCTATCTGCCGTTCATCTTCATCATCACCGCCGCCGTCGCGGAAGCCGTATGGCGTGGCAGCCGTTCGGCACGCTTTATCGCGGTGGCCTGGACTCCGATCATCCTCTCCTCGCTCGAACGCCTGTCGCGCGGGCTGGGCTGGCACGTCGGACCGTCGAGCCTCGACCTGTTGCAGTATATCGCGATCGGGATCGAGGTGGTGGTGATCAGCCTTGCCATTGGCGACCGCTTTTTCGCCCTGCGCCGCGAACGGGACGAGGCGCTGAGCGAGGCGCGGGTTCTCGAACAGCTGTCGACGCGGGATTCGCTCACCGGGCTGATGAACCGCCGTGCGATCGAGGCCCGGTTCGATGAACTGCTGGCGCAGGGGTTCGATACCTTTGCGCTGGTCGATCTCGACCGCTTCAAGGTGATCAACGATCTTCACGGCCATCAGGTCGGCGATGCCGCGCTGATCGCCTGTGCCGCAGCGATCCGGGGCGCGGGCGACCGCGACCTGGTGGCGGTGCGGCTGGGCGGGGAGGAATTCGTGGTGTTGCTGCGCGGGACCCGCACGCTGGAGCGGGCCGAGGGCCTGCGCCAGGCGATCCCGCTGCGGATCGCCGCCGATGTGCCGGGGCTGGAACTGCCGGTCACCGCCAGCATGGGCGTGGTGATTCAGCCCGAGGCCGCGCGTCACAACACCGGGTTTGCCGATTTCTACGCCCGCGCCGATTCGCTGATGTACCAAGCCAAGGCAGCGGGCCGCAATCGCATGGCCTATGAGCGGCTGACGGTCTTCGGCGAGCCTCCCGAAGCGCGCAAGGCGCATCGCGAAGAGGGGCGCGCGGCCTAGAAGTGCACGGGCCGGAACGGGGCGATGACGTCTGCGCGGACCCGCGCCAGCCGCCCGCTCGCGCGGTCGATCATCGCCCAGGTGGTCGCCGCGCCGACCAGGCGCTTGCCCGCGTCATCGGTGAATTCGACCCGCCGCAGCGATTTTGCCCCCTGCGCCGGGCCTTCGATCCACGTGGTCGCGGTGACGCTCTCACCCTCGGACACGTTGCCCCGGTAATCGATCTCGTGCCGCACCACGACCCAGAAGAACGCGGCGCGATCCTCGGGCCGGGCGACTGCGTCCCAGTGAGCGGTGGCCATGTCCTGAATCCACTGCACCCACACGATGTTGTTGACGTGGCCGAGTTCGTCGATGTGCGACGGCTCGGCCACGAAGCTGCGGGTGAAGCGCGGCGGTTCGTTCACTTTTGCCCCGCCAGCCCCATCTGCCACAGGATGAAAGCGAACTCCTCCGCCGTCTCACGCAGCGAATTCCAGCGCCCGGACTGCCCGCCGTGGCCTGCGCCCATGTTGGTTTTCATCAGCAGCAGGTTATCGTCGGTCTTCACGTCGCGCAGCTTGGCGACCCACTTGGCCGGTTCCCAATAGGTCACGCGCGGATCGTTGAGGCCTGCGGTCACCAGCATCGGCGGGTAATCCTTGGCCACCACCTGATCATAGGGCGAGTAGGACAGGATATAGGCGAACGCCGCCTTGTCCGTGATCGGGTTGCCCCATTCCTGCCATTCGCCCGGCGTCAGCGGCAGGTCTTCGTTGAGCATGGTGTTCAGCACATCGACAAACGGCACATGGGCGACGATCGCGCCATATTGCGCAGGGTCCTGATTGATGATCGCGCCCATCAGCTCACCGCCTGCCGAACCGCCGCTGGCGGTGACCTTGCCTTCGGCGGTGTACCCTTGCGCGATCAACCCGCGCCCGGCATCGACGAAATCGTTGAAGGTGTTGGTCCGCTCGAACATCTTGCCTTGCAGATACCAGCGCCGCCCCAGATCATCGCCGCCGCGGATATGCGCGATGGCATAGGCGAAGCCGCGATCCACGAGGCTGAGCCGCGTGGTCGAGAACCCCGGCGGGATGGCGTAGCCATAGGCGCCGTAAGCATAGAGATGCAGCGGCCCCGGCCCTTCGATCCCGGCCTTGGCGAGGATTTCCGCGCGATCCTTGCGCATCACCACGCTGACCGGCACCATCGTCCCGTCACGCGCCTGCACGCTCAGCCGCTCGGTGACGTAGAGCGAGGCGTCGTAACCGCTGGGGATTTCCTGCTGCTTCAGCTGTTCGAGGCCGCCGGTCGCGACATCGTAATCGAACACCGTGCTCGGCGTCACCATGCTCTGATAGGACAGGCGCAGCTTGGTGACGGCATATTCGGGATTGTCCGACAGGCCAGCGGTGTAACTTGCTTCGGGAAAGGCGATCGGGGTGATGCGCGCCGGATCGTCGTAATATCGCAGTTCGATCCGGTCGAGCCCGTCCTTGCGCCCTTCGATCACGAAGAAGTCCTGGAACAGGTCGAAATCGGTGAGGTAGAAATCGTCCGAGCCGGGCAGCACGGTCTGCCATTGATCGGGCGTGGCCAGATCGGCCTTGGCGAGGCGGAAGTTGATGTGGTCGTCATTGGTCCACACCCACAATTCGTTGTCGCGGATGTCCACCGAATACTCGACGCCCTTCTGGCGGGCCTTCACCAATATCGGTTCGGCGGTCGGATTGGCGGCGGGCACAAGGCGCACTTCGCTGGTCTCGTTGTCGCCGGTGGCGATCACCAGCCAGTCTTCCTGCGCTGTCAGCCCGGTGCCGACGCTGAAGCTCTGGTCCTCTTCCTTGTAGAGCGT
>DAIQNP010000156.1:0-6597 GCA_036788335.1 Erythrobacter sp. | reverse complement strand
GCAGATCCAACCGCGTGGCAAAACGGCGTTCTCCTGGCAGGCTGACATTCTCGATCAGGATGACCGGCGTATCGGCGTCAAGGCCAGCATCGCGCAGACCCTTGGCGATATGCGGGGCTGCATCCTTGCCCATATAGACTGCCAGCGTCGCTTCAGGATCGGCGAGCGCCTGCCAATCAAGATCGGGCATCGCGCCGCCCTTAGTGTGGGCTGTGACGAACACCAGCCTTCTTGCAAGGCCGCGCAATGTGAGAGAGGTTCCGAGCGAGGCCGCCGCCGCACTGGCGGTGGTAACGCCGGCGCATATCTGCACCTGAACCCCCGCGCTGCGGCAGGCCTCTATCTCTTCCATCGATCGCCCGAAGATCGACGGATCACCGCCTTTCAACCGCACCACGCGCTGGCCTGATAGGGCCGCCTTTACGATCAGATCGCAGATCAACGGCTGCGGGGCGGAGTGCCTGCCCGCACGCTTGCCCACGCTGCGGCGTACGACATGGGGCGGGACCAGCGTCAGCACAGCCTCGCTCACCAAAGCATCGTGGAACACGATGTCGGCGGCCCTGATCAGCCGTTCGGCCTTGCGGGTCAGCAGCTCGGGATCACCCGGCCCTGCGCCCACCAGCCACACTGAGCCAGCGGCAAAATCGGCGTGCATCGTCATTCAGCGGCCTCTCTCATATCAAGCTGCGCGTCATCGATCATTCGTGCGATATGCGGCCGGCAAGATCCGCAATTTGTACCCGCGCGTGTGGCCGCGCCGACGCAGCCGACTGTCGCAGCGCCGCCCGCGATGGCGGCTGCGATCTCGCATTCACCAACATCGTGGCACACGCAGATGATGGCGCCGCGATCCGGCCCTGCCTCGCGCGGGCGACCGGCGAGCAGGGCGACAGGGTCTGCCACCGGCGCGCCAAGCTGGGCGGCGATCCACTCACGCGGCGGCAGTGCGCCCTTTCGGGTGATGAACAGCGCGGCAGTCAGCATCCCTGCTTCATCGCACACGGCAAAGCGCTGCATGCCCTTGGCTTCGTAGGCCACTTCGCTGCGAGTGCCTTCGGTGAGGAAGGCGGCAGGGTCAGCCTCTCCCAGCCCGCCGATTTCATAGAGCCACCCATGCTCCACCCGCGAGCGCACCCAATGGTCGCAAGCGGGGCTGGCAACCGGCTCGCGCGCAACCAGAAAGCCGCGCCAAGCCAGTTCGGCGCGGGCGATGCGCGCAGGGGCATCCTTGAAACCGGGCTGGCCCGAGACAGGATCGGTGTCATTGCTGGAGAGCCTGCCCGTTCGGCCGGTGTCAGGTGCGGCGGTCACGTCGGTCCAGTGCATCGGCACGAAAAGCCCGCCGCGCGCCTGCCCCTCGCTCAGCGTTGCGCGGTAGAGGCTTGTGCCCGCCAGGGTCGTGACCTGACACAGATCGCCCTCGGCAATCCCAGTAGCGGCGGCATCGGAGGGGTGGATTTCGACCAGCGGTTCGCGCCGGTGATGCGCTAGTTTCGCACTGAAGCCGGTGCGGGTCATCGTGTGCCACTGATCGCGATACCGCCCGGTGTTGAGGCGCAAGGGAAAATCGGCATCAGGCACGCTCGGCGCAGGCGGCACTACGGCTATCAGCCGCGGCTTGCCTGTGGGCGTCGGGTAGCCATTGGCCAAGGGATGCTCCCCTCCCCAGCGGAAGGGCAGCATTGCCTCATAGGCAGCGTCGGAGAGATCGGCCTGCGCCGTCAGGTCAAGCTTGCGCCCGCGCGCGGCGGCAAGGCCGGTCATGGCGGCATATTCGCGGAACACGCTGGCCGCGTTCGGATAGTCGAACGCTGCGCTGTGGCCCATCGCCTGGGCCACATCGGCGATGATCTGCCAATCCGCACGTGCCCCGCCCGGCGCTGCGAACAGTGCGCGCTGGCGGCTGACCATGCGTTCGGAATTGGTGACGGTGCCATCCTTCTCGCCCCAGCCCAGCGCGGGTAGGCGGATATGGGCAAAGCGCGAAGTGTCGGTATCGACCAGCACATCTGAGACAACCACTGTTTCGCAGGCAGCCAATGCCTCACGCACGCGGGTCGCATCGGGCATCGAGACAGCCGGGTTGGTGGCCATGATCCAGATGAACTTGATCGCGCCGCGGTGCACCGCTTCGAAGAGGTCAACCGCCTTGAGGCCCGGCTCCTTGGCAAGCTGATCCGCCTGCCAGAAGGTGCCGACAGCACTGCGTTCCTCCTCCGAAAAGCCCAAGTGGCAGGCGAGCATATTGGCAAGCCCGCCCACCTCGCGCCCACCCATGGCATTGGGCTGGCCGGTGATGCTGAAAGGCCCAGCGCCGGGCCGGTTGATGTGCCCGGTGGCAAGGTGGAGGTTGATGATCGCATTGCCCTTGTCAGTGCCGCAGCGCGATTGGTTCGCGCCCTGGCTGAACAGGGTAATCATTTGCTCAGAGGCGGCGACCATCGCCAGCAACTCGGCAAACAGCTGCTGGTCGATCCCGTGCTCGGCCGAGCGCTTGTCCCAGAAGCCATCCGGGACTTCGCAGCGCGCGTCCACGGCAGCGCGATCAATCGCAAGGCTGGCGAGCAGCGCATCGAACAGCGCGACATCACCGTCGGGCGGGACGGGAATGTGGAGATCGGCACGTTCGGCGGTTTCGGTGCGGCGCGGATCGATCACCACCAACCGCGTGCCATGCGCCTCGCGCGCGCGCTCGGTCCGCTGCCAGATCACCGGATGGCACCATGCGGTGTTGGACCCCACCAACAGGATCAGATCGGCAGCGTCGAGATCATCATAGGTGCAGGGGACAACATCCTCGCCAAAAGCGCGGTTATGCGCAGCCACTGCGCTCGCCATGCACAGCCGCGAATTGGTGTCGATATTGCCCGAGCCGATGAAGCCCTTCATCAGCTTGTTGGCGACGTAGTAATCCTCGGTCAAAAGCTGGCCCGAGACGTAGAATGCTACGCTGTCTGGCCCGTGCTCGGCGATGCAGGCCTTGAGGCGCGCGGCGACCTCGGCAGTGGCATCATCCCAGCTTACGCGCTGGTCGCCGATCATCGGGTGGAGCAAGCGCCCTTCCAGCCCCACCGTCTCGCCCAGATGCGTGCCCTTGGAACACAGCATCCCGCGATTGGCGGGGTGATCGGCATCGCCCCTGATGGTGACGGCGCGCTCGCCCGTTACCTCGGCCGCGATCCCGCAGCCGACACCGCAATAGGCGCAGGTGGTCTTGATCGGGGCCACCGCCTTCGCCTCAGGCCCCGGCCCGCGCCAGGATTGCCGCCCGGTCGAGCCAGACCTGTCCCGCCTCGATCTTGAGCGGGATCGTCGGCGTGCACCCCTTATCCTCGCCCAGCGCCTGGCCCGACAGGAGCGAAATGCGCCAATTGTGCAGCGGGCAAGAGACGCTGTCGCCGTGGACGATGCCCTGCGAAAGTGGTCCGCCCTTGTGCGGGCACTTGTTGACCAGCGCGTAAAACGCCCCGCCGATGGTGTGGAAGATTGCAATCTCGTCCGCGCCTTCAACCGGGACGGTGCCGGCCATGCCCGGCTCGATCGCATCCACCCCGCAGACGCTGACCCAATCAGCGCTCATTCTGCCGGCTCCATCGCAAGCCGCGCGCCGCCCGGTGGTGGTCCGGCGGTGATGCGCCCGACATGGCTGTGGAGGTCCGCACGGTCCCCCGCGGCGCGCAGCGCCCATGGATCATCCTGCATGAACTGCTGCGAGTAGAGGAACCGCGCTGCGAGCGCCTTTACCGCGCCCGGATCATCGTAAAGCTGCGCCTTGATCCATGCGAGACCCTTGCGTTCCAGCCAGGGCGCGGTGCGCTCGAGATACCATGCATCCTCGCGATAAAGCTGGACGAAGGCCGCGCAGTGTTCGAGCGCTTCTTCCTCGGTATCGACCCGGGTGAGAAGGTCGGTGGCGCGCACCTTGATCCCGCCATTGCCGCCGATGTGGAGTTCGTAGCCGCTATCAACGCACACCACGCCGAAGTCCTTGATCGTCGCCTCGGCGCAATTGCGCGGGCAACCGCTGACCGCCATCTTGAACTTGTGCGGCATCCAGCTGCCCCAGCTCATGCGTTCGAGCTTGACCCCGAGCCCGGTGGAATCCTGCGTCCCGAAGCGGCACCATTCGCTGCCCACACAGGTCTTCACCGTGCGCAGCGACTTGCCATAGGCGTGGCCCGAGACCATCCCGGCGGCATTGAGATCAGCCCAGACAGCGGGCAGATCTTCCTTCCTGATCCCGAAGATGTCGAGCCGCTGGCCGCCCGTCACCTTGACCATCGGCGCGTTGTACTTTTCGACCACGTCGGCGATCGCGCGCAGTTCGGTGGGGTTGGTAATGCCGCCCCACATGCGCGGGACCACCGAATAGGTGCCGTCTTTCTGGATGTTGGCGTGGAGCCGTTCGTTGACGAAGCGGCTCTTCTGGTCATCAACATATTCGCCCGGCAAGGCGCACAGCAGATAGTAATTGAGCGCCGGGCGGCATTTGGAGCAGCCATCGGGGGTCGACCAGTGCAGCTCCTGCATGATTTCAGGGATCGACCGGAAGCCGCGCTCCACAATCGCGCGGCGCACCTCGTCATGGCCAAAGCTGGTGCAGCCGCAGATGGTCTTGGCGCTTTCTTCAACCGCATCGCCCAGCGTCAGGGCGAGCAGGCGTTCGACGAGGTCAGTGCACGATCCGCAGCTGGCCGACGCCTTGCAGCCGGCGCGCACCGCATCGAGGCTCGCCGCGCCGCCGGTGATGCAGGCGACAACCTGGCCTTTGGACACGCCGTTGCAGCCGCAGATTTCTGCGTCGTCCGAAAGTGCTGCAACGGCGGCGTTAGGGTCCGCCAGAGCGCCCCCGGCAGCGAAGGCCTGTCCGAAGATCAGTGCTTCGCGGATGTCCGAGACGTCCTGTTGCTGGCGGAGCAAATCGAAATACCAGTTCCCGTCCTGCGTATCGCCATAGAGCACCGCTCCAACGACTTTGTCATCGCGCACCACCACCCGCTTGTAGATGCCGCGTGCAGCGTCGCGCATGACGATGTCCTCACACCCCTCGCCGCCCGAAAAGTCTCCCGCTGAAAACAGATCGACGCCAGATACCTTGAGCTTGGTGGAGGTGACCGAACCGGAATAGCCCTTGGGTTGCGCGGCGAGCCCTGCGGCCAGCGCGCGGCACATTTCCCAGATCGGCGCGACCAGACCATAGCATGCGCCGCGATGCTGCACGCATTCGCCCACGGCAAGGATCGCCGGGTCGCTGGTGACCATGTCATCATCGACGATGATGCCGCGTTCGACCTCCAGCCTGCTCGCCTTGGCGAGCGCGGCATTGGGCCGGATGCCGACTGCCATTACCACCAGATCGGCGGGGATCTCCGTCCCGTCCTTCAGCCGGACGCCGCCGACATGCCCGTCTTTCTCGACGATTTCAGCAGTGTCCGCGCCGGTCAGGATGGTCATCCCCCGGCCTTCGAGTTCGGACTTGAGGAGATAGCCCGCCGCCTCATCAAGCTGGCGCTCCATCAGGGTCGGCATCAAGTGCACTACCGTCACCGCCATGCCGCGCAGCGACAGGCCATGCGCCGCTTCGAGCCCGAGCAGCCCGCCGCCGATCACCACAGCCTTGCTGCTGGTCTCGGCAGCCGCGAGCATCGTCTCGACGTCATCAAGATCGCGGAAAGTGACGACGCCGGGCAGATCCTTCCCCGGCACCGGGATCACAAAAGGATCGGAGCCGGTAGCAATCAGCAGCCGGTCGTAGCTTTCGATCCGCCCGGCGCGTGACACCACCTGCTGCGCGACCCGATCAATATGCACCACCGGATCGCCGCTGACGAGGGTGATGCCATTGTCGGCATACCATTCGGCGGTGTTGATCACGATCTCATCAAAGCTCTTCTCGCCGGCCAGCACGGGCGAGAGCATGATGCGGTTGTAATTGACCCGCGGTTCCGCACCAAAGATCGTGATCGCCCAGCGGTCCGGTTCCAGCGCCAGGATTTCCTCCACTGCGCGGCACCCGGCCATGCCATTTCCGATCACGACAAGGCGTTCTTTCGCATCGGCTCCGAGGGGTGTCCGCATGCTGGTTTGCACGTTCACTTGGGTTCTCCGTTAGTGTTGAGCAAAAGGCGGCTCAGAAGCTGAATTCGGCCTGGAGGGTGAAGCGGGTCGTGTCGGGGCCGAAGCCTTGCGTCTGATAGTTGCCGTATTTCGCCAGCAAGCCGACATCGCCGATCTTGAAGCTGACCACGCCGTCGAATTCGGTGCCGTAATCCAGCCCGCCGAAGTCGCTGTCGAATTCGTGATAAGTCGCCTGCACGGTCAACCCGCTGGGCAAGCCCTTGATCGCGAACTTCTTCGAAAGCCTGATGTTGCTATCGCGCACGCCATTCGCCGGGGTGATGAGGAATAGATCGGCATAGCCCTGGAAGGCATGTGCTGTGGCGAGCGGAGTCTGGAACGCGGCGATCCCGCCATCGCTGCCCAACTCTTCATACTGGGCGCGCAAGGTGAAGCCCGAGAAGGTTACGCTGCCTTCAGCGAGAAAGTAATCCGCGCTGAAATCGACCGGGTTGAGCCCGGTATCGCGCTCGTTGG